>JAHQVI010000061.1 GCA_019634405.1 Hyphomicrobiales bacterium | reverse complement strand
ATGACTTGCTTTTTTACGACTGCTTCTATCGCATCAGGGTTGTATTCGGACAGGTCAACCGATGAGATCATCTCGCGGCTGGCTATAAATTGTGAATAGCCCTGAGAATTATAGATGACATAGCGGGAAACACGCCGGGCATTCTTTGCCTTTCCCAGGAAATCCATCGTGGCTGACGATGGCGTTTCGCCGGACGCAATCTGCTTGAGATCCGTAACATTTGCTGCAATAAACTGCGCCCACTCCCGCGCGGTGCTTCGCGCATCCTCGTTTACGAGATGAGAGGTCGTCAAATTGATCGCGAGGAATGTACCGCCAACCAGCACGACCAGAATGCCGATAAACAGCGCCACGCCACGCTGCACGATTTTGTCTGCGAGTCCTGCCATCATCTGCTATCTGACGTCTCGGATCTCTGATAGCATCACTTCGGCTGCCTCAAACATTCTGGCGTGATGCGGGTCGGACGCTTTAAAGTCGTTAATGATCTGCGTAAAGACGGAAGACGCCTTTGCCATGTCCGCCGATGATGGTGTTACAACCTTTCGCCGGTCGTTATTCATGATTTGCTTCATGACGAGGGCCGTTGCGCTCAGATCAGTTCGTATTGCAATGTCTTCAAGCCAGCCTCCACTACGAGCTTGAATTAGGCCCTGAATATGCTTCGGCAGGCTGTCGAATTTGTCCTTTTTCATGATCAGTACAAGCGGTATGGAAGACGTCTTGAGTAAATAATGATTAGGCGCTACACGCCCAATACCAAATTCTATCAATGCTATTGGCGGCACATATGCGCCATCGACTTTGCCGCTCGTGATGCCATCCAAGGTCTTGTTCACAGGAATAAATACAGGTTTAGCACCGAATTTCTTAAGGACTTCGCTCTCAGCGCTATTATTTGCGCGGATTGACTTGCCCTTTAAATCATCGATCGAATCTATACGATCCCGAGCATGAATGGATTGAGGTTGAGTTACAAAAACCCCGATAACAAAATAATTCTTGAAATCTCTTACCATTTCTTCAGCAACAAGTCTGGAGTATACCAGCGTCGCCTCGCGGGCATCTTCAAACATTCCTGGCATTAGTATGATCTTGCTGTCCGGGAACACGTCTGGTTCATATGGCGGAACGGCATAAACAATATCCGCCGCCCCTTCGTCCAACAATTTTGTCTGCTCGACAATGCTTTTTCCCAGGCGATTGCTCAGATAAACATCAATGTGAACCCTGCCCTTGCCGTCCAGATTAATCGCATCGACAAAGGGCTTTACATTGGCCCGATAAAGATGCGTGCGATCGGAGGTAAAAAACGCAAGTTTCAGCGTAAGCGGTTCAGCAGCCGAAATGGCTGGCAGCAGGGGCACTGCGACGATGACGGCGCAAATAAGAACTCTGAACAATGGCATCGCGGCATCCATCATCGAAAAATTGAAGTTGCTGGCAATGATGGTAATGCGACCTGATTTATTTTTCCTTTATCATAGCGCTTAAATTAAAAAGTCAACATTTAAACAATATCTCAATAATTGAAAATCGATTTAGATGTAATAAAAATATTTTTAATTAAAAAATGCCAGTTTTTACTTGAATAAAATCCATATTGCCTGGAAAACGCGCGGCCGAAGTGAAACCCTTCATTGCCAGGGAAATCGAAAAATCGCGCTTTGTGCGTACCGCTGTCGAGACGGAAGTCTTGCTGCACGTTGCAACTCGGTGGGAAGCAAAGCGCTCGACACCTGCCTGGCCAGACAGCGGAAAGCAATAACGGATAAAGACTTCAAGGTGTTCGACACCCTTGATTATGAATTCCACAAGACCCTGTGCCATATTGCCGGACTTGATTTTGCATTCGACGTCATTTCCGTCGAGAAAGTCAAAACGGACCGCCGACGCAATCGAGACGCTGCATTTCGCCGCCGTTCAACCTCAGCTTAACAAGGCCTGTGAGCGGGATTTTCGGCTCGGCGTCAGAAGCATCGTTCGGCATGAAAAACCAGCGGCGCCTGCACGCAGCTCATGCTTCCGCGAAAAGACGCGCTGAAACCGAACCGATATGATCGCGCATCGCATCATGCGCCGCCGCTGCATCACGCCGCTCAATGGCGTCGGCGATCTTCTCATGCTCGGCAAAACTCTTATGTCCCTCCGGCGGGCGGCTTGAATGGCGCGTAACCGTCTCCCAGGCGACCGCCCGGCGAATCTGGTTAAGCTGATCGAACAGCGCGAGAAGGAGAGCATTGTCGGATGCTTCCGCGATCGATCTGTGGAAGAGATCGTCCTGCGCTTCATAATCCGCCCAGCTCGCCGCCCGCCGCGCCGGTCCCATTGCGAGCCTGATACGCGTGACCGCCTCGCCGGAGGCGTTGATCGCCGCTTCGCGGGCAATTGCCGGCTCGATACACAAGCGTGCGCGCATCATTCGCACAGGCGTGAGCTGATGGATCAGCCCCGCTATCCCGCCTTCGCTTGCAACTGCACCCGGGCTGGCGACGAACGTGCCTTTGCCGACATGACGCCAGATCGCTCCTTCCCGTTCAAGCGCATCGAGCGCACGGCGCAGAAGCGCACGGCTTACGCCAAGGTGGCTGACCAACTCACGTTCCGGCGGCAGGCGGTCGCCGGGCGTGTATGATTTCTCCGCAATAAACGCCTTCAGGGCCGCTATTGCTTCGCTCCACTCAGATGGCTCCGGCTTTTGTAACAATGGAGCTTATCCTGACAATTGGTTGACCAATTACGCAAAAACGACCAAAAAATGCTGCAAAAAGAAGAAAATTGCAACAAAATATTAAAATTGATTGCGATTGATTTTCATTGCGATGACAGTCTATATGTCAAAGGCAATTGCTGTGATGATGAGGAACAGATGCCCCGATATGTGATCGATCCGCCGCCAATCGTCGCGTTGCCGGTAGCGGGAACCGACAGTCTTTTCCCGGTGCGCCGCGTTTACTGTATCGGCCGGAACTATGCGGCGCATGCCGTTGAAATGGGGCATGATCCGGATCGCGAACCGCCATTCTTCTTCCAGAAAAACCCCGATAATCTCGATCCGTCAGGCGAATTTCCGTATCCGCCTCAAACGGCTGACGTTCACCACGAGATCGAGATGCTGATTGCGCTTGGATCAGGCGGAACGAACATTTCGCCGGACGATGCGCTCAGCCATGTTTTCGGCTATGCCGTTTGCTTCGATATGACCCGTCGTGATCTTCAGGGGCAGGCGAAAAAAATGGGCCGCCCGTGGGAAATTGGCAAGGCGTTCGAGCGTTCCGCGCCAACCGGACCGCTCCACCCGGCAAACGTTACCGGCTATCCCCATCATGGGCGTGTACAATTGCTTGTGAACGGCGAACTTCGTCAGGAAGGCGACCTGAACCAGATGATCTGGAAGGTGCCGGAAATGATCTCCTATCTGTCGAACTATTTCGCGCTTGCTGCTGGCGACGTGATCCTGTCGGGAACGCCCGCCGGCGTCGGGCCGGTCGTCAATGGTGACCGCATGGAGGCCAGCATCGAGGGGATCGGCGAACTCACCGTAACCGTTGCCTGACGATCCAGCGCTCGGCGTCAGCTCCAATGCGGCGAAAGCCAAGCCAAACCGGATTTTTCAAGCTTGACGAGCGAGCGGCCAATGAAACCCCGCGCGCTCAATCTTCGTCATCCGGCCCTGCAATATGCTTGCGGATATTCCGTACACAAAATGCTGCTGACAAGATAACCACAGGCAGCGCAATTCCCATCGCCAGATTCGCATCGATTGGAGCCCCGAGCGTTTTCAGGGCCTTGGCCCCGTAGCCGACCAACCCGACGACATAATAGCTGATCGCTGCGACCGACAGACCTTCGACAGTCTGTTGAAGGCGCAATTGCAGCTTGGCCCGGCGCGCCATCGTCTCCAGCAGCTTCTGGTTCTGTTGCTCGCGCGCCATCCCGACGCGCGTGGAGAGAAGCTGGGTCGTCCGGTCAACGCGTTCGGACAGCGCCTGTATGCCGTCCGAAACCGACCTGCAGGTGCTCATTGCGGGCGCAAGCCGCCGCTCCATGAATTCCTCGAATGTCTGAAACCCCGGCAGCCGGTCCTCCCGCAATTCGGCGATACGGCTTTTGACAAGATCGTAATAGGCGTCTGCCGCGCTGAAACGGTATTGGTGATCGGCATAGCGGCTTTCGATCGCAGCTTCGAGCTGGATCAGCCGGTCAAGCAAAGGCTGGTCGCCGCCGGCATTGTTCTCGTCCATGAGATTGGTAATGGCGGCGAGTTCCGTATTGCTGCGAGCAAGAAACGGGCGCAGTTCGCGCGCAACGGGAAAAGTCAGCAGCGCCATCATCCGATAGGTGTCGATCTCGAACAAACGCTGTGCGGTCCGCCCGGTCTGGCGCGGCGTCATATTGCCGTTCACGATCATCATCCGCGTGAAACCGTCCTGCGCAATACGGAAATCGGTAAAGGCCTGCGCCGCTCCGCCGGAAACGCTGGATGCAAGAATCGATCGGCCGGAGAAGAAATCCTGAGATATTTTTTCCGGGCTGTAACGGTCTTTCTCCTGAAAGATCGCCATATTGGCGGCGACCAAAAGCGTGCCGCTCAGCTGTTCGAGCCAGTCCTTTGGCATGAGATCTATCGCCGGATTTTCGAACGCCTTTTCATCCGGATCAGGCGCAATGATCTGGTAACGCGTAAACTCGGTATGCCGTTCCCATCTGAGCCGGAAGTCGCCGAAATCCGCCGTGAAATGATTTGTCGCGCTCTGGGGCGGTTGAACGCCGGCGCGGCTGCAAAGGTCGCGCACATGACGCCGCTCGTGCTCGGCATCTTCCGGCGACGAGATCAGCGCGAAGTAGGATATGCGGGCAGGCGCAGACACAGAATGCGGAGGCCGCGCATGAACCTCGTCATTCAGTTCGATGCGAAGCGGGTGGTTCTGCGGCAGATTCATCGGCTTAAAATCCGGACAAGGGCAAATCCCGGCGAACGCAAATCACGCGAAAAAATCTCTGAGGACCATAGCGGGCTATCCCTGCAATACCGCCCTTTCCGTTACGTCATCGTAGAGGCGCGCTTCAGATTCCTGCAATCCTTACGGGAGATGCAAAGCCACCTCAACCGATGAAATAAAAAGGGCCTGCGACAGATCATAGCAGACCCTTTTTGCGGATCTATTGAGCAGCTTCGGAGAACTGCATCAGGTAAGCGACGACATCCCGCCTCTGCTGCTCGTTGGCAAGACGAAAAGCCATGCGTGTCGCGCCTTTTGCCTGATCGGCCTTGCCCGCTTCCTTCAGAAAGTCTTTCAAAAAATTATTCGGGTTCTCAAGATAGGCGACAATGTTGTCCTTGTCCCAGACTAAACCGGCCTCGCCAGCGCTTTTGTTGAGACCGGAATAACGGAACCCCTCAACACCGCCGGCCTTGCGGCCGAAGACGTCATTCAGAATAGGCCCTATCCTGTTCTTCGCAGTCTCGCCAACCTGGTGACACGCCATACAACGCTTGTAGACCTGCTCACCTTTTACGGCGTCACCTTCCTGGGCCTGAGCCATACTCATTGCGGCTCCAACAAAAATTGCAGCGCATCCAAGGACATCTAGACGTTTCATCAATTCTCCCTTCTTAGAATAGTACTAATGTGCAGCGATGGATGACATGACATAGAGGTCAGGCATCTGTAAATCACAAGTGACGCAATCAGCATGACCAAAGCCTTAACGAAAAATTGGATCATGCATATGAATACAGCCATCTTGCCCAAGGTAGAACTATTCTACGATACGCCGAGACGTTTGGAAGTGGGCGCGGCTGAATGCCTTAGTCAATAAAATGTTAAAGGATCATTTACGTCGAATGAACGGCGTTCGATCCGAATGATCCATCCATTGGTCTTTGCGACTGCTTGGATTGCAAAATTACAAATATTTCAAATATTTATCATGCCTTGCGAACCTTTCGCGCGCTTGCTCCATCTCTCATCCGGCCGCCGGGCCGGTCTAGGCTATCGGGTCACTTATTCGATTATAATTCGCGGCTTAATCTTACGCATTGGCGCTCATTGACACATTCAAATTCTTCTTCATAACTAGATCGAACTTCAATCGAACCGAACCTTCATAGCGCTGTTTAACCGGTAAAATTTTCGAGAGTTGAAATGCCGTCTTCCAAATCTGACAGTGGCGCGCAAAGCGGATATTGATTTCATGTCTGCACAGAGCGCTTCTTATCGACCAGAGATAGATGGCCTGCGCGCATTCGCGGTCCTGTCTGTCGTGCTCTTTCATTTCTCCGTTCCCGGATTGGGGGGCGGATTTGTCGGTGTCGATATTTTCTTCGTGATCTCCGGCTTTCTGATCGGTGACATACTCTGGCGGGAGAGCGCTGCGACCGGCAGACTGTCGCTCACATCATTCTATTACCGGCGGCTGAAACGTCTTGCTCCCGCTTTTTTCGGCGTCGCAATCGTTACGCTCGCAGTCTCCTATATTCTTTTGCTGCCATATGAGTTTCAGGAATTCAGCAAGGAGCTGATATCTTCAACCGTCTACCTCTCGAACGTCTATTTCTTCATGAAAGCGGGGTATTTCGATACCGCCGCCGAAGACAAGCTGTTCCTGCACACCTGGTCACTGTCGGTGGAAGAGCAGTT
>JAHQVI010000060.1 GCA_019634405.1 Hyphomicrobiales bacterium | reverse complement strand
TCCGATATAAATCCACCTTATACATCTCCCAGCCCCGGTCCAACTTATTGGAATCAAAGGCATAAACCTGATGCACTTTCGCACCGTAAAAACGGGACCATCCCGTCATTTGCTGGGAGCATTATTCAAGTGAAATTCTCACGATCGGGCTGGAAGTCTGCAAAGTCCGAAGATTCCGGGTGATATCAGCGGCTCGCTCACTTTTTGACCGACCTTCGCAACACCGCTACGGATTTCGAGGCGCACCGCCGCATCCGTCTCCGAGTTGGCCAGGCCTTGGCGAGCGGTTCACTCGTTTGAACCAGTACCAGATCGATGAAGCCAATCCGGTCATCTTCGTTGCGACGCTTTCCGGCAGTTCCGCTAAGATGGCATGGCTGTCCGGATTGCTTCGTGCAATCACGGCAGATGAGGTTTCCGCCGTGATCATAAGCAAATTCGTATGGCCGGTTTACTTCAACTGCCAAACATGCGGGCAAAAAGCCCTTTCTTCTCGGCAGCCGGAGGCGGCATGGTGGCGGCAGCTTCTTTCATGACGCTCGCCAACGTACCATATGTTTCAACCCAGGCAGCCTTGACCTCATCGGTGAAGGCCTCGCCCAGCCCGTTCTCCAATGTCCCGATCAGCGCTTCACCGACCTTGTCATAATGAGCATCCTGCACGCCATAGCCAACATGGCGTTTGCCAAGATCCTTGACGGCGGGAATAATCATCTCGACCTGATGCAGATTGCTTACCGCGGTCGTCAGCATCTGCAACAGCTTGTCACGCTGCGCTGTAATATCCGCCGGAAACATCGGGCGAACTTCCGGCGCGATTTCGAACAGTCTTCCATAGAACATGTCGCCGGCCTGCGTCGCGATCGGTTCGACCTTGGCGAAACTGTCCTGCACGAGCTTAACCTGTTCAGGCGTCATTGAAATTTTCTCCCTTCCAGTGAAATCGAAATTTGAGCGTTCCCCGGCAGCGCTTACTCATCGAGCGGCAAACGGATTACAACCGCGCCCATGACGTCTCCGAGCTTAAAGTCGCTTTTCGGCGTATCCTTGTGGTCATTGTGGCAACTCACACAGGCTTCAACGACGCCGACATCGGCATAGACAGCGGTAAAATATTTCTTCCCGCCAAGGTCTTCCTCGCCGTAGAAATTCTCGCCCTTGTTCTCGGCGACAAAAGCGAGCCCTTTCTTTTCAATTTCCGTACGCGGCGCATTCTGCTTGTTGATCGGCCAAAGCGACTGCAGCGAGTAGCTGAACTTGTCCGTCTTTTCCGCAGCCAGTTCGGCCCCGAAGCGGAACATCTGCGCGGGGAGCGGCAGGGCCTTGTCGTCCTTGAAGTGCTCGCTGGCCTTGATGACCTTCTCCTGGAGCATCAGCCGGTTGACGACCTCTTTTGTGTAGACCGTCCGGTCGGAATTCATGACCGTATGCAGCATGTCGGCCACGTCCTTCGGCGGTATGCCCGCCTCGTCATCGCCGCCCAGAAAGGCCATTGTTCCAAATCCAATCATTAGAATGCCAGCAAGAGCTGCTGACTTTTTCAGCACATGTTTCATAGTCATGACCTGCACTCCTCTCTCTATTTTGCTGTCCACTGCTTTGGGCATTTCCCTTGACGCGATCATTTCTCCTGCCGCGCTTTGATACGATTCATGACCCAGTCGATGCTCTCGACACGGATCGACGGGCCTTTGGTGAAATTGCTGCTGATGACCCCCTGGTCGGCGAGACTATCGAGCGAGAATTGCAGTCCGTGGCATGACAGACAGACCGGACGGATCATCTTCTCGTTCGGCTCCAGGGTGAAATTCTGATTATGCGTCACGACGATGCTCTTGAGGCCGTACTCGTCTTCAACCTCAATGCGCGGCATATGGCAGGTCGCGCAGCTGACCCCGCTGCCACTTACGCCCTCGCCGCGCTGCTCCGCGAGCCACGCCTGATGGTGAGGCGAACCCGGATAAGCCCTGGAATGCTCATCCGCATGGCAGCTCAGACAGGTATCGACCTGAGCCTTGACGACATCGAAACGATGTGCGCCGTGACAGCTCGTACAGCTCAGATCCTTGTCAGGCGCCTCCGGCTGCATCGGCAGGCGGGCCAAGGCAGGGCGCATCGGCGAGAGGGCTTCATCGTCGAAGAAACCGCCCAAACCTTCGTGAGATGCGAGCAGTCCCTTTCTCAACCGCATGCCATGTTTGCCGGCCGTGAAGGTTTCCGCCTCGGCCTTGTGGCAACTCACGCAAACGCCAGCTTCAGGTTTATCCGCCCACGGCGCTTCTTCCCCGAGAACACTTTTGGGCGCATGGCAGCCCTTACAATTCACGCCCGCTTTTGCGTGGGCGGTGTCGTGCCAATCATCGATGAGATTTGCATCCTCAAGCCTGTCCTGCGGCGCGTCGGCGCTGGTCAGTGTCAGCGGCGGGGTCTTACGCTGGTCTTCAGCAGGCAGAGGTTTCTGGACGGTAATGACAGTCGGAATTTTTAGCGGGGGTTCATCGGCATGTTTTTCAAGGAAGTCCTCATAAAGCGCGCGATTGTCATGGAAGTTGTGACAGCCCGCTGCTGTGCAACCGTCGAATGGCAGCCCATTGTGACTGATCCGGTTTTCGCCCACATCCTGATGGCACAGGAAACAGTAATCGTCCGGGAGGGTCACCCCCATCAACCCGGTAATCTCCGGATTGTGCTCGCGGTGGCAGGTCACGCAAAGCGTGGCGTCAAGAATTGCGCGGCGGTCGGCATTGCGGGGATCGCTGAATTTCTTTGCCGGGTGAGAATCATTGGCCAGCTTCAGCTCCTGCGAGTGGCAGGATTCACAAGCGTCCTGCATGGCGCTCTCGCCGCCGAACGGATCGTGGCAACTATTGCAGGCCAGCTCGATTTGATAATGTCCGCTTGTCGTTTCGCCAATCAGGAACTGCGAGCGCAGAGGCCCTCCATACACCATCGCGCCAATGAATATCGTCAGCGTACAGATAGCTAGAAATAACCAAAACAACCAAAGCTTTCGTGTCTGTGTCACTGCCCTGACCCCTAGTAGAAATAAACCGAAAGAACATGCAGGGTGAGGAGTATCGGCAGCGGCCAGAAGGCCAATATGTGCAGCCAGACCGGTATCCGGCGTGGCGGCTTCGTACCGCCTCGCATCGGACCACTCAGCAGCCTGTGCTCGACGGCCATCACGACGCCAGCCACCGCGCCTAATCCGGCGATCGCAAGAAAGCTGAGCATGAGCCAGCTATTGAGGTTCTGGCCAAGCCGGAAACCGGTATGGACGAACAGTGCGAACACCGCCAAAAGACCAACCGCCACATGAACCAGACGCCACCCGTCAAAACCGCCAATCGCAAACCATTTCAGCCGTTTTCGTAACGAAAGAAGCGCCGCCGCCGCCGACAGGCCAAGAAGCGTGAAACCGCTGACCTGCTTCCAGTAGCCGTCACGCCAAAGCACATCCAGCCCGGTACCGCTTTGTACGGACTGTGAATAAGGCCAGGCTGGAGCGAACAGCACGATTGCCGCCGCGATTATCGTCAGTAAGCCGAGGACCAGGATCGGACGAAACAATTTGACG
The DNA here is from genome assembly GCA_019634405.1 of Hyphomicrobiales bacterium. Taxonomy (GTDB): domain Bacteria; phylum Pseudomonadota; class Alphaproteobacteria; order Rhizobiales; family Rhodomicrobiaceae; genus JAHQVI01. The sequence continues at coordinate 12,660 of JAHQVI010000060.1, read as the reverse complement.
GGCTCATGTTTGACGGGCTCGCTGGACAAAAGCTGCTGTATCAGCGGGCGGCAGCTTCCGCATACTGTCGATGCGCCGGTTTCGCGTTTGATCTCGGCGTAGGAATTGCAACCCAGCGCGATCGCCTCGCCAATGCGCCCCCGCGTAACGCCTGTGCAATTGCAGATCGTTGCCGCTCCGGGCCATTCCACCACGGAGCTTGGCGTCTCATCGCCCCATAGCCGGCCGGTTGTGCGAAATCGGCGCAACTGCCATGGCCACGCCAGACGGCGCTCCCGGACCGCTTGCTGAACGCGATTGACGTCCGGATAGTCTCCAACGGCGATTGCGCCGATCAGCCTTTGGCGTTTGAGAGCGAGCAGGATATAGCTGCCATCCTTGTCCTGTTCATAGGTGACCGTCTGGATATCGCTGCGCTGTTCAAGCTGATCGACATCGCCCGTGCTGAATATGTCGACGCCGACAACCTTCAGCCGCGTCACCGGCGCCGAACCGGAATATTTTGCAGTTTCGCCAGCGATATTTCTGGCGGCAATCTCTGCCTGTTCCAGCCCCGGACCGACCAGACCGAAAATATTGCCTTCAAACTCGGCGCATTCGCCAACGGCGTAAATATCCGGGTCGCTGGTACGCATACCGGAATCGACTTTGATGCCCATACCCACAGCCAGTCCGGCATCGCGAGCCATTTCGATATTGGCGCGAATACCGGTGCAGATCACAACGCTGTCGCAGGGGATCTTCTCGCCATCAGACAAGCTGACTGCGTTGACCATGCCGTCGCCATCGATCGACCTGACCGCGACGCCCGTTCGCGTGCTGATGCCAAGCGCCTTCATCTGCGCCGCCAGACGCAGGCCGCCCTCATGGTCGAGTTGCCGCGCCATGAGATGACGTTCATGTTCGACAACCGTGATTTGAGCGCCAAGGCTTGCCAGCCCGCGGGCCGCTTCAAGGCCAAGCAATCCGCCGCCAATGATAACGGCTCTTCGCAAACGAAAGGATCGGGCCATAAGCGCTTCGACGTCGTTCAGACTCCGGAACGTATAGACACCTGTATTCTCTCGCCCCACTATTGGCGGGACATGAGCGCGAGAGCCCGTGCAGATGACGAGCTTGCTGTAGCGCCATACGCGCCCGAACCGTCCGGTCACCGTTCTTGCTAACGGATCGATGTCAATTATGCTGTGTCCGGAATAGACTGTAACATTGCCGCCAGGCGCGAAATTCATGGGTTGATAGATCTGGCCGAGCTGGATGTCACCAGCCAGAAATGGCGTCAGCTTTACGCGGTTATAAGGTTGCCAGCGTTCGGCATTGAAAAGGATTACGGGAATTTCACGGCGCGCCAGTTCCTCGGCCGAGCGAATTCCGGACGGTCCTCCCCCTATGACGATGACTGGCGCGTGGCCTGGTGCTTCTTGCGAATGAAGCTCCGAAGCGGGCTGGACAGCCGGCGTTTCGATCGGATCTGCAACTTCCATCAATGCCATCAGCTACCTCAAAAAGAGCCAAGCGTAAGCGATGCTCAAAATGAAAACGGCGCCTTGCTCCCACAGCAGTTCACTGTGGATGCAAGGCGCCGTTGCCTCTGTCCGCTCCATGAAAATGGCCACACGTCATTGTGTTGCGCCAACTGATCGAGCAGACCGTAATTATTTGAATTCTAATCTAGCAAGAGCTGTGCCAACCGCGTTTCGATTAAATTTAATTAAACTAATTATATATTTAAGAGCAGTAGAACGCCGTGCAATTTTTGTGGGACCTGGCGGTTGACGCAATTGTCGGCATTTTGTGCACGCCAATTAACCACGGTGTGTGCCAGGCAGGATGCGGCCTTGGAGAGTTTTGCCAAGGCCGCAGTTTCCCGTAAGATGCCACATCATAGAAGTGCTGCCGAGCAATGTGGCGATGACTGCAGCAAACAGCTGCGCCAGCATCTGCAAATGCCGGAGCGGTTCAGATGAAAGCAGCTCCGCACCATGGCGGACGCGAACAACTAGGCGTGTATTGCCAGCGGATCCTCACCTGAACTCGCCGGCCTCAGGCTCGTCGCATGATCTTCTATCCACTCCTGCAATACACGCGTGAAAAGCGCGACATCATCCGCGACCCAGATATGACCCAGATTATCAACCCAGCCAGTAGCAATTCCGTCGTCGGATTGAGCCAGTATTGCGAGAGACTTTTTGATCGCCGCCGCCTCGCGCGTTCCTGCGATCGCAAGCAACGACTTGGCGCTGTCACCGGTTAGTCTGAGCGCACGCTCTTCGTTTATCTCATTGTAGATCCGTCGCACGTCGCCAGCGTCGAGACGCGCCATATCGCGCAGATATAGCGTTGTCGCATCCGGATCAAGCCGCATCATCCGCGCCGAAAGCCGTCCAACCCATTTCCAGCCCACAGATTGCGCCATAAGCCAGGACAGAACGGACATGACGGGTTTGGGCATAAGCGGAATGATTGTTATGCCAGACACGACCGCCCGGGATATAATTTCAGGATGACGCTCCAAAAGGCGCAGCGTTACATATCCCCCCAATGACAGGCCGACGACATGGGCTTTGCCGGTCTCGCTTCGGATCAGCTTTGCAATCTGATCCGCCGCGCCGTCAAAACCTGGCCAGCGAAGAGTATGGCTGTCGCCGCTGCCGGGCAAATCGATCGCCAGACAGCGGTAATCCTTTGAAAGCATCTGGATTTGTTCAGACCACATCCAACGGCTGACGCCAAGGCCATGAAGAAAAACAATCGCAGGCTTGTCGGCAGAGCCAACGCTTTCGAAGGCTAGCATGATGAATCCGTCTCTTCCGGAATGATGATGGCGGCAAGCGTATAGGCGCGGCTATTTTCATCTTCGTTTTCTTGGGAGCGTCTTACGACAGAGGCGATCAACTCATTCATCGCGACAAGGTCGGCATCGGTCATGCGGACTTTGACTTGTAAAAATTTCAGCCCCTTTCGGGACGCATCCAGCGCAACGCCCTCTCCGATGGACTGTCCAACGCGGACAAGCAGGCCGGAACAAAACATGGAAAAGGCATTCAGGAGGTCCGCGCCCGACATTCCCTCAAGATCATCGGGACCAAGGCGAGCCTGCCCCTCGACAATGCGATAGTGCTTCTGGCCATCCTGTTTCGTTACCTCAACGATCCCCCCCTCAATTAAATGGGTGAGGTGCCGGTAAAGGCTGGCCTGTGGAATCGAGGGAAGCGCGGCGGCCAAAGCCGGGCCGGTCAGGCTGTGGCTGCTCAGCTCCGTGATAAGCTGCATGCGATCGGGGTGTATAAGAAGCTTGGCTTTAGGTAACATCACTGAATTCTCAAATTTGAGAATTTATTATTCTCATTTTTGAGAATAGTCAAGCCTTGTCCGTATTCCATGCGGATCTGAAGCGATGGGAGTGGGTACGCCGATTGGCTCTGCTGCGCCAGAACGGCGGCGGGCGACTGAGCAGATTGCGCCGGCTCTAACCTGGCGTAGGGGCAATTACAGTTTCACAGCCTTACCGGTGCTCAGCGATTGCGCCGCGGCATCCGCAATGATCTGAGCGCGCAGCCCGTCTTCAACGCCAGGTCTTGCGGGCGCACCGCTAACGACGCTCTCGACAAAGTGCGCCATTTCGCGGAGATAAGCAGCCTCATAGCGCTCAAGGAAGAAGTACTTGGCAGGAGATTTACGGAAGCCTGCCCCGTTGCCCAGCTCAACGGTATTCTCCAGCATATTTTCCGCGCGCAGCATGCCTTTTGACCCGTGCACCTCGATACGCTGATCATAGCCATAGGTCGCCCGGCGCGAATTCGAAATCTGACAAATCCGGCCCGAAGCCGTGGTGAGCGTAACCGCGGCGGTATCGACATCGCCTGCCGCCCCGATTTCGGCGTCAACGAGCGCCGCGCCAACGGCAAAAACCTGCGAAAACTCCTCGCCGAGCAGAAAACGGGCCATGTCAAAATCATGGATCATCATGTCACGGAAGATCCCGCCGGAGCTGCGAATATAGGCCAGGGGCGGCGGAGAGGGATCCCGGGAGAGGATCGTGACGATTTCAACCTCCCCGATTTCACCTGCGCGAATCCGCGCCTCGATATTGGCAAAATTCGTGTCGAACCGGCGATTAAAGCCAGCCAGGAACGTTACGCCGCCGACGTCAACAACCCTTATACAATCCCGAATGCGGTCGGCGGACATATCGATCGGCTTCTCGCAAAAGATCGCCTTGCCCGCGCGCGCGCTCGCTTGAACCAGATCATAATGGGTATCGGTCGGCGTCGCGATCACGACCGCATTGATGTCACTGCTCGCTATGATGTCCTGCGCATCGCGCGCCTCAGCTCCGGTCCGGTCCGCAAGCGCTTGCGCAGCGGCGGGAACAGCGTCGGCAACCGCGCCGATGCGAGCGTTGGGAAGCGCAGCGATCGATCGCGCATGAACCTGACCGATACGGCCACAGCCAAGAATACCGATATTGAGCATGTTCATGCCTCCTTGAGCGGTGCATACAGCGCGCGGATCACGCCCCTTGCGGCCTTGATAACCGGATCATGCGTTTCCTTGAGAATCTCTACCCGGTCAAAGCGCGAAGCATCGCGATTGACAGCGTCGCGAAGCGCAGCGCCGAACGCCATCCGCAACTCGGTGCCGATATTGAATTTACAAATGTGCGAACCCGCGGCCAGAGCCCGGCGCTGCGCAATCGGAACGCCAGAGCCGCCATGGATCACAAGCGGAACCTGCGTCACAGCCTCGATTGCCCGAATGCGCTCCTCGTCCAATCCGCCTTGTTTGTCCTGCTGCAGATGGACGTTACCAACCGATATGGCCAGGGCGTCGACGCCGGTCTCGCAGGCGAAGCGGGCGGCTTCGTCCGGATCGGTCCCGGCGGATTGCTCTCCATTCGCATAGCCCACAAAGCCGATTTCACCCTCGCAGGACATACCTGCATTGTGAGCCAGCGCCACAATCGCAGCCGTCTCATCGATATTCTGCGACAGCGGCTTACGCGAACCATCGAACATCAGCGAGCTAAAGCCGCTATCCAGCGCCTGACGGCACTCCTCGAACGTATATCCATGGTCCAAATGCGCAACGACCGGTACGCTGGCGTTCTCGGCCAGATAGCGGAACATCTTGCCAAGGACAGGTAAAGGCGTATGAGCGCGACAGCTTGGACCGGCTTGCAAGATGACCGGTGCGCCCTCAGCCTCCGCAGCGGCCACATAGGCGCGCATATCCTCCCAACCAAGCGTAACGAGCCCCGCCACGGCGTAACCATCGCGCAAGGCAGGCTGCAAAATCTCCGCCAGGGTTGCGAGCGTCATTTGAACTTGGCCACCATATCCTTAATGCCCGGGATCGTTTCGATCTGATAGGCATGGGTGGGTTGGAAATATTGAATAAGACTGCGCTGGCTCAGCCCGCCAAGGATCGTGAAATAATACATCTCGTAACCGGGCAGCGCTGCGCAGGGATGATAGCCCTTGTCCAGACAGATGGTCGATCCGTTGACGATGTGATAGGCGTCGCCCGGCTCATTATCGACGCGCTGAAGCATCTGCACGCCCGAGCCGTGGCTGGGCCGGAACCGGAAATTATAGGTCTCGTCGTGGCGGGTTTCATCCGGCAGACGATCGGTGTCGTGCTTGTGGCTGGGAAAGCCGGACCAGCCGCCCTGACCGACAGTATACAGCTCACTGACTAATAGACGCCCGACCTTGCCATGCTGTTTCTGGCCGAGAATATGTTTGATCTTGCGATGGGTTTTGGTGTCGTCACTGCCATATTGCACGAAATCGATGCCGTCCGTCCGAACGTCGAAGGGCTCAAGAACCTGATCATATTTCGCGCCCGCGACGAAGGTTTCCGTCTCGTCGGAAGCGCACACCATTGTGACCTTGGCGCCAGATGGAACATAAACGCCTTCCGGCTCGCCGTCCCAGACATCAACGCCGCGATTCCCCAGCGCCGTAAATGATACGCCCTCAACGGTGACGTCCACGGTACCGGTCGCAGGCACGATACAGGTCTCGTAGCCTGGCACCTGATATTCGAAGGCTTCGCCCTTTTTCAGCTTGACGATGTTGAAGTAGTTGAGCGGCACGCGGGTGTTATCGGCGTCGACAATCGGCCGATTTTCATTGTCGTAGGGCGCTATATGCATGACAATTCAGTCCTTTCAAACCTTGGATGGGCCCAGGTGCTCCGACAGGAATGCCTCAAGCTCGCCTGTTGTGGGCATTGCGGGTGCGCAGCCGACGCGGGACACAACGATTGAGGCGCAGGCCGAGCCTCGAAGAAGCGCGTCCCGCAGCTCGTAGCCGCCAGCAAATGCTGCAATGAAGCCGCCCAGAAAACTGTCCCCCGCACCGGTCGGTTTGAGCGCGTCCACCAGATAGACGCCAGTGCGAATTTCTGTATCGCGAGTGAAGGTAACCGCGCCCTTCTCGCCCATCTTGTAGATCACGATTTGCGCACTGGAACGCGCCAGCGACCGTGCCTTCTCAAGTCCCTTCTCATAGCCGCCAGCCATAAAGCCGAACTCGACATCATTGCCAACGATGACGTCGCATTGTGCCGCGGCGCGCGAATAGACCTCAGACGCAACCTCGGGAGACGGCCAGCTATAGGGTCTGTAGTCGACATCAAAGATCAATGGCAACCCGGCCTCACGTGCCAGGGAGAAACCATGAAACGCCGCACTGCGCGACGGTTCGGCGGCCAAAACGGTTCCTGTCGTGATCAGCGCGCTATAAGCGTTGTAATCGACGGCCTCAACATCGGCGATTGTCATTTCGAAATCGGCCGCGCCATTGCGGTAGATCACCGACTGATGGTCCTCGATCCGGCTTTCGACGATCGCGAGAGAGTTGCGCGCTTCGCCGCCCACAGGTTTTACATGTGTGCGGTCAATGCCGTAATGATCGAGCTGGTTGAGCGCGAAGCGTCCGATGGAATCGTCCGAGACCCGCGTAACAAGCGCGGCGCGTCCTCCCTGGCGCGTAATCGCAGCGCCGATATTGGCCGAAGACCCGCCCAGGCAGGCAACGAACATCTTGCCGTCTTCGGTGCGGGTTCCAGGCGGGTCAGGATAGAAATCCATCCCGGCCCGGCCGATGATGACAAAGGAATTACCCGATATTCGTCCCAGATCAGCCATCAGACACCCTTGCGTTGCCTGACGCGTTTGGATTCCTGCTCAATATGCGCAGCCGAAACTTTGGTGCTGGATGAGATCTGCGGCGTGCCGACCTCCCACCATGCGTGGCCTTCCCCCGTCCAGCCTTCATAGGCATCCACCTTCATAGTTATGACATAGGTTTTGTCACTCGCCTGTGCGCGTTTGAACGCCTCGCCAAGCTCCGCAGGGCTGGTGACGGTTTCCGCGATCGCTCCCATGGAACCGGCGTGGGCTTCGAAATCGACGGCAAAGGGCTGCGGGATCGTCGGACAATCGGCGAACAGATTATTGAAGCTTTCATTGCCGGTATTGTTCTGCAGCTTGTTGATGACAGCGAAACCGCCATTGTCGAGCACGAGGATGATCAGCTTCTTTCCGCTGAGGACGGATGAGTAAATGTCGGAATTCATCAGGAGGTAGGAGCCATCGCCAATGAACACGATCGTATCCCTGTCTGGCTCGCGCTCGCATTGGGCAATCCGCGCGCCCCAGCCGCCCGAGATCTCGTATCCCATACAGGAAAAGCCGAACTCCACATCGACCGTGCCGATATCGAGCGTACGCCAATTGGCGGTGACCTCAGCCGGCAAACCGCCAGCCGCGGCAACGATTCGGTCGCGCGGATGGCAAAGCGCGTTCACGACGCCAATGGCCTGAGCGTAGGAGGCCGGGCCATTTCCATGCGAAACATTTTCCGCCACATATTCATCCCAGCCGGTGCGCTCGCGCCTGGCCAGCGCTGTCCAGTCGGCCGGAGCGGCGTAACCTGCAAGCGAGGCTCCCAAAGCCTGAAGCCCCCGCAACGCATCGCCGACAACGGTCATTGACATATGCTTGGCCGCATCATGACGGCCAACATTCAGCGAGACGATCCGCGCATCCTTGGCAAAAGCCGTCCAGGAACCGGTCGTAAAATCCTGAAGCCGCGTGCCGACCGCGAGGATGACATCGGCCTTTTCCGCAATCGCATTTGCGCTGTTCGAGCCGGTCACACCGATCGGCCCGATATTGAGCGGATGAGTAGCCAGCATATTGGCGCGGCCAGCGATGGTCTCGACGACCGGGATCTGGTGCGCCTCGGCAAAGGCCGTCAATTCGGCTGTCCCACGCGAATACTGCACCCCGCCACCGGCGATGATCATTGGACGCTGCGCCGATTTCAGCAATGCCGCCGCATCGGCAATCTCGGCCGTATCCGGGCTTAACCGGCGGATTCGATGAACCTTTTTTTCGAAAAACGCGGTTGGATAATCGTAAGCCCAGCCCTGAACATCCTGGGGCAGACCGATAAAGGCAGGCCCGCAATCGGCAGGGTCAAGCATCGTCGCAATTGCGGCAGGCAACGATTGGATGACCTGCGCGGGATGGGTGATCCGGTCCCAGTAGCGGCTGACCGCCCGGAATGCGTCATTCAAGCCGAGGGCCGGATTTCCGAAATGCTCAAGCTGCTGCAGGACCGGATCAGGCAAGCGGGTCAAAAAACTATCGCCGCAAAGCATCAGCATCGGAAGCCGGTTCGCATGGGCGAGCGCCGCCGAGGTTAACAGGTTCGCCGTTCCCGGCCCCGCACTTGCCGTGCAGAACATGAAGCGCTGACGTAACCACTGCTTGGCGTATCCGGCCGCGGCAAAACCCATGCTTTGCTCATTCTGTCCGCGATAAAGCGGAAGGGTATCGCGTACCTCGTAGAGCGCTTCGCCCAGGCAGGTCACGTTGCCATGGCCGAAAATACCGAACCCGCCGCCGCAAAGCCGCCGCTCGACCCCGTCGATTTCAATAAATTGCGCAACGAGATAACGGATGATCGCCTGCGCAGTTGTCAGGCGGACTGTGTCCTGGGTCATCTCCAAAGCCTCCCGCTTGCAATTTTTTCGATCGGCATAGCCGTTTTAACAATGTCGCTTGCGAAACTATACGTCTGACGATACTAATTTTGCAATCGGTTGCAAAAATTAAATTTCCAGACTGGAGGACACGATGCGTGAAATCGGCGTCGGAATCGTTGGCGGAGGCTATATGGGCAAAGCCCACAGCGTCGCAATGTCCTCAGTCGGCGCCGTGTTCAATACGCAGCTCCGCCCGCGTCTCGAAATGATCTGCGCCAGCACCGCCGAGTCCGCTGAACGCTATCGGGCGGCCTTCGGTTTCAAACGATCAACGGCTGACTGGCGCGCGCTTGTAGACGATCCGGACGTTGAAGCCATCATCATCGCCTCACCGCAAATCACGCACCGGGCAATCGCCGAAGCCGCTTTCGCGCGCGGCAAGCCTGTTTTCTGCGAAAAGCCTCTCGGAGCAAGTCTTGATGACAGCCGCGCCATGGCTGCAGCCGCGACTAAAAGCGGGGCGGCGAATATGGCCGGCTTCAATTACATCCGCACGCCCGCAAGCCAGCTCGCGCGCACCCTTATCGCGCGCGGCGAAATCGGAGACGTCATCTGGTTTCGCGGCGAACACACCGAGGATTTCTACGCCGATCCCGACACACCGGCCAGTTGGCGCACATCCGGCTCCGCAAACGGCACGATGGGCGATCTTGCGCCCCATATGGTCAATGCCGCGCTGGCGCTGATTGGCCCCATCGCGCAACTCAATGCAATGATCGAGACCGTGCATAAAACCCGGCCCGGCGGCGCGGTCACCAATGATGATCATGGTCAGATGATGTGCCGCTTCGCCCAAGGCGTCATGGGTCAGATGTATTTCAGCCGCATCTCCACCGGCCGCAAGATGGGCTACGCCTATGAGATTACCGGGACCAAAGGCGCGATCCGATTCGATCAGGAAGACCAGAATGCGCTCTGGCTCTACCGCGCGAACGAACCCGAGGAATTGCAGGGGTTTCGCAAGATCCTGACCGGTCCGGCGCATCCGGATTATCTCCCGTTCTGTCAGGGGCCGGGACATGGAACCGGCTATCAGGATCAGATCATCATCGAAGCGCACGACTTCCTGCGCGCAATCGAGACCGGAGATCCGGTCTGGCCGACCTTTGAGGACGGAGTGGTGGTCAATCAGGTGATCGCCGCCGCAATGGCTTCCGCCGAGAGCGGAACCTGGCAAGATGTGAATGCGTTCTAGATCATAACAACATCAATTGGAAAACACCGATTTAAGGGCACGCGCAAATGAGTATCAAAATCGGGAATGCCCCATGCTCATGGGGCGTTGAATTCGCAAATGATCCTCGCAACCCATCGTGGCAATCGGTGCTGAAGGATTGTGCCGAGGCGGGCTATAAGGGAATTGAGCTGGGGCCTGTGGGGTTCATGCCCGAAGACCCGGAGACGCTCGCCGAAGCGCTTGCCGCACACAATATGGATCTGATCGGCGGGGTCGTCTTCCGCGCTTTCCACGATCCGGGCCAATGGGACGACGTGATGGATGGCGCAGTCCGGACTTGCAAAGCGCTTACCGCGCATGGGGCAGAGCATCTGGTGCTGATCGACTCGATCTCACCGCGCCGCGCACCCACAGCGGGACGGGCCGCAGAGGCCGAACAAATGGACGCCGCCGAGTGGACCGCCTTTCGCGATCGCATTGCCACAATCGCAAAAATCGGGGCCGAGGAATATGGCCTGACCGTTGGCATCCATGCTCATGCGGCAGGCTTCATCGATTTCGAGCCGGAACTGGAACGTCTGCTCGACGAGGTCGATGAAACCATTCTCAAGATCTGTTTGGACACCGGTCATCATTTCTATGCCGGATATGATCCCGCAGCATTCATGCAACGTCATATTGACCGCATATCCTACATGCATTTCAAAGATATCGATCCAAAAGTCAAAGCGGCTGTCATTGCAAACAGAACAGATTTCTACGAGGCCTGCGGACAAGGCATCTTCTGCAATCTCGGCCAGGGCGACGTCGACTTTCCCGCTGTCCGCCAGATTCTTGTCGAGGCCGGATTTACCGGCTGGTGCACCGTGGAACAGGATTGCGATCCAAGGCTCGCCCCCCGCCCGCTCGACGATGCGCGGGCCAATCGTGAATATCTCGAATCCATCGGTTTCAATTGAGGATCCGTGCAATGAGCAAACTGAACTGGGGTTTGATCGGGGGCGGCGAAGGCAGCCAGATCGGACCGGCACACCGGCTTGGCGCAGGTCTCGACGGCGCATTTTCATTTGTTGCAGGGGCTCTGGATCATCGGCCACAAGCGGGCCGGGAATACGGCCAGCGTCTTGGTCTGGCGGCCGACCGTTCCTATGGCGACTGGCGCGAGATGCTTGAGGGCGAACGAAGCCGGGACGACCGGGTGGATCTGGTCACCGTCGCCACCCCCAACGCTACCCATTACAAGATTACGCGGGCCTTCCTGGAAGCGGGATTCCATGTGCTGTGTGAAAAGCCGATGACCATGACGGTGGAGGAAGGCGAAGAGATCGTCCGCCTCGCAGAATCGACTGGGCGGATCTGCGCCGTCAATTATGGTTACACCGGCTATTCGCTGGTTCGCCAAATGAAAGCGATGGTCGCTCGCGGCGATCTTGGCGCGATCCGCCTCGTAAAGGCTGAATTCGCCCATGGTCACCATGCCGACGCCGCCGACGCTGAAAATCCGCGCGTCCGCTGGCGTTACGATCCGGCACAGGCGGGCGTCTCGGCGCAATTTGCTGATTGCGGCATCCATGCGCTGCATATGGCTTCATTCGTCTGCGGACAGGAGGTGACCCGGCTCTCCGCAGACACGGTGTCCTGCATACCCGGCCGGCAGCTTGAAGATGACGCCATGGTGAACTTCCGTATGGATGGCGGTGCTGTTGGACGGCTATGGACATCCTCGATTGCTCTTGGGCGGCAGCATGGTTTGACGCTTCAGGTCTTCGGTGAAAAAGGCGGTCTGCGATGGGCCCAGGAACAGCCAAACCAGCTCTACTGGACGCCCCTTGGCGGGCGGACACAGACGATTGAGCGGGGCGAAGGCAACCTATCCCCCGAGGCTGACCGAACCAGCCGCGTCACCGTCGGGCATGCTGAGGGGATGCCGCTGGCTTTCGCCAATATCTATGCAGATCTCGCGGAAGCAATCCATGCTGATAAAGAAGGCCGCGCAATCGACCCTGCCGCCAATCTTTATCCTCGTGCGGAAGATGGCCTGCGCTCCATGGCTGCCGTCTTCGCTGTCGCCCAATCCGGCAAATCCGACGCCGCATGGGTTGATGCACGCCCCGCAATGTTTCGGTGAATGAAAGTCAGGAGCGTGTGCGCAACGTACCGCGCTCCACCACAGAGCAGGTGAAGAGCCGCGCCTCCGGATAGCGGTCGGGCTCATCCAGAATAGAAACGATCAGCTCAATCGAGGAGCGGATCATTTCGTTGATGGGTTGGCGGATTGTGGTCAGGTTGATATTTTCCCAGCCAGCCATTTCCATGTCGTTCAGCCCGATCAGACCAATGTCGTCCGGCACATTGAGCCCGGCGTCATTGATCGCGCTGAGTACGCCGATCGAAAGCACATCATCACCGCAAAAATAGGC
>JAHQVI010000010.1 GCA_019634405.1 Hyphomicrobiales bacterium | reverse complement strand
GGTGCTGCGCGAGATCGGTGTCGATACGGGGGGCTCCAATGTGCAGTTTGCGGTCAACCCGGCCGATGGCAAGCTGATCGTTATCGAGATGAACCCGCGCGTGTCGCGCTCTTCGGCCCTGGCGTCGAAAGCGACCGGCTTTCCGATCGCCAAGGTTGCCGCGCTTCTGGCCGTTGGCTACAAACTTGACGAGCTTGAGAACGACATTACGCAAGGGGCGACGCCGGCATCCTTCGAGCCGACCATCGATTATGTTGTTACGAAGATCCCCCGTTTTGCTTTCGAGAAGTTCCCCGGCGCAATTTCCACGCTGACCACATCCATGAAGTCAGTCGGCGAAGTGCTTGGAATCGGCGGAAGTTTCCAGGAGTCGCTGCAAAAGGCGCTGCGTTCCATGGAAACCGGGCTGACCGGGTTCGACGAGATCACGCTGGAGGGGCTTGGCAAGGGCGACGACAAGAACGTCATTCGCGAAGCGCTCGGCCGTCCGTCTCCTGATCGCATTCTCAAGGTCGGACAGGCGTTGCGTCTGAACGTCGATCACCAGCAGATCTATCGTTCCTGCAATATCGATCCGTGGTTCGTGGCCCAACTTCAGGACATTATCGACTGGGAGCGCCGCGTCCAGAAGTTCGGCCTGCCGGATTCGCCGCGTCTGTTCCGCGAGCTAAAGGCCAAGGGCTTTTCCGATGAGCGTCTTGCAGCGCTGACAAATCTGAGCGTCGAAGAGGTCAAGGCGCATCGCGAATCGCTTGGTGTCTATCCGGTTTACAAGCGCATAGACACCTGCGCGGCGGAGTTTGAATCGCCGACGGCCTATATGTATTCGACCTATCACAGCGGCTTCGATACGGAGCCGGCCTGCGAATCGAATCCCAGCGATAGCGAAAAGATCATTATTCTGGGCGGCGGTCCGAACCGGATTGGGCAGGGGATCGAATTTGACTATTGCTGCTGCCATGCGGCCTTCTCTCTTTCGAAAGCCGGTTATGAAACCATCATGGTCAATTGTAATCCGGAAACCGTCTCGACCGACTATGACACGTCCGACCGGCTCTATTTCGAGCCGCTGACGGCGGAGGACGTGCTGGAAATTGTCCGCATCGAGAACAAAAAGGGTAAGGTCAAAGGCGTGATCGTCCAGCTTGGCGGCCAGACGCCGCTCAAGCTTGCCAAGGCGCTCGAAGCCGAAAACGTTCCCATCCTGGGGACGTCGCCGGACGCAATCGACCTGGCTGAGGACCGCGACCGCTTCAAGCTTCTGATCGAACAGCTTGGTCTGCGCCAACCGCGCAACGGGATCGCCTACAGTGTCGAGCAGGCGCAATATGTTGCTGAGGAAATCGGCTATCCGCTCGTGATTCGGCCATCCTATGTTCTTGGCGGCCGCGCGATGGCGATCATTCATGACGACGCCGCGCTGAAGGAATATATCAACTCCACGCTCGTTTCCTTCGTGCCACAGGATATTCGCAACCGTTATCCAAGCCGTCCGACCGCGCAGATCAACGCTGTACTGGCCAAGAATGCCCTGTTGTTCGACAGCTATCTTCGGGACGCGATCGAGGTCGATGTCGACGCCATTTCCGATGGCGAGGGCGTCTTTGTCTGCGGGATCATGGAGCATATCGAGGAAGCAGGCGTACATTCCGGTGATTCGGCCTGCTCGCTACCGCCTTACTCGCTGAGCGAGGACCTGATCGGCACGCTGAAGGAACAGACACACAGGCTGGCGCTTGCGCTGAAGGTTGTGGGGCTGATGAATGTGCAGTTCGCGATCAAGGATGGCGAGATCTATATTATTGAGGTCAATCCGCGCGCCAGCCGGACCGTCCCGTTCGTCGCCAAGACCGTGGGGCTACCGATTGCGGGCATCGCTTCGGAAGTGATGGCCGGGCGTCCTTTGCGCAATTTCAATCTGAGCGAACCCGAATTCGATCATATTGCGGTCAAGGAAGCCGTTTTCCCCTTTGCACGCTTCCCGGAAGTCGATCCCGTGCTTGGTCCCGAGATGCGTTCAACCGGTGAAGTCATGGGGATAGACCGCGATTATGCCGTTGCTTTTGCAAAGAGCCAGATCGCCATTGGTAGCAAGGTTCCTGATTCGGGTTCGGTGTTTGTTTCTGTAAAAGATGCGGATAAAGACCGTATTATTCCTTCGATTCGTGAACTTGTCGGCATGGGATTCAAGATTTTAGCGACGCGTGGCACTAAAAGGTATCTTGAAGCCAATGAAATTCCATGCGAGCGTATCAATAAAGTACTTGAAGGACGGCCTCATATCGTAGACGCTATGAAGAATGGCGATGTGGCGTTAGTCTTTAATACAACCGAAGGCGCTAAAGCGTTGGCCGACAGTTCAGAAATCAGAAGAACAGCCTTACTGTATCATGTACCATGTTTCACGACCATATCGGGAGCTCTCGCGGTGACCAAGGCAATATCCGCAATGAGGGCAGGAATACTTGAAGTAACCCCGTTGCAAAAACATATTGGTCGGAAAGGCAATCCCGGCAAAGCCGGTTCCGCCTAAAGCCTCTGTTTCCGTACATTTAAATTGGCATGAAAAGAAGATTGGCTCTGTAAGGTTCAGGGGTCAAAGGAGAATTCGGATATGAGCTTTGAAAAGGTTCCAATGACAGCAGCAGGTCATGCTGCGCTCGAAGCCGAAATAAAGCATCTCAAAAGTGTCGAGCGACCACGCATCATCAAGGCCATCGAAGAAGCCCGTGCGCATGGGGATCTTTCTGAAAATGCCGAATATCATGCCGCCAAGGAAGCTCAGGGGCTAAACGAATCACGTGTGGCTGAGCTTGAGGACAAGCTTTCGCGCGCCGATGTCATTGATGTATCGAAACTCTCGGGCAATACGATCAAGTTCGGGGCAACGGTCAAGATCGTCGATGAGGATACCGACGAGGAGCACCGCTACCAGATTGTCGGCGAGCTGGAAGCGGATGTGAAAAGCGGTAAGGTTGCTATCAACTCACCGATCGCCCGTGCAATGATCGGCAAGAAGGCCGGGGATGTCGTCGAGGTGGTAACGCCGAAGGGCCACAAATCCTACGAAATTCTGGACGTCAAATTTAGCTGACCGGTCAGCACGCGCGATTGACGCGGCTGCGGGGCGACCTGCGGCTGTTTCGTATTTGTGCAAGAACCGATCACGGTCGTTCGACCGGGCTTTTTTAGTCCAGAGGCAAGCCGGGTTCCGATTTTGCCCGCCTTATCGCCATCGCCGTGCGAAACTGATCGATATGTGGTGCCGCCGACAAGTCGCGCGTGATAAAATTCTGAAAGCTCTGCAGGTCCGGCGCGACGCATTTCAGGAGAAAGTCGATATCGCCGGTTAGAAGCACGCATTCGCGGACATAATGCCATTCGCGCGCTAGGGTTTCGAAGGCGGTGATATCGGCTTCGGCCTGGCTGTTGAGCCGGATCATGACGTAGGCTTCAACCTCGAAGCCGAGTAGCTTGGGATTGAGCTGGGCGTTATAGCCAAGGATGAAACCGGCCTCCTCCAGCGAGCGTAACCGGCGCAAGCAGGGCGGCGGCGAGATGCCCACACGCTTTGCAAGTTCGACATTGGTGATGCGCCCTTCCACCTGCAATTCCTGAAGGATCAACCAGTCGATCTTGTCGAGCCTGATCCAGGGGGGCGGCTCGCGATGTGTGTTCATGCTTGGCCTCTGTGACTGCTCAGGATAGGAAGACCTCTATACGCATCGGTTCATCCTAGAGTCGGTCCTTGATTATTCCGGATGAGATAAACGGAGCTAATGGATCGCATCCCTTTGCGCAAGAAATGAAAACGGAAATGGCGGTCGGCATGCAGAATATTGCGCATGAAGAGGATGCTTGCCATGGGCTCGCGGCTATTGCCGGGCGCAAGGCGTGGATCATTTCGGACGGCGTGGCGGGGCATCAGGCAATAACAGGCGGGGTTGCGGATTGCCTGAAGCTCGACCATGAACTGCGTACGATAAAACCGCGTGGCATCTGGCGGCGTCTTGCGCCGAACGGTCCCGCCGATCCGGAACTCCTGCAAGATCTGCTGAAATCACCGCTGCCGGACATCGCTTTTGGTGCAGGCCGTCAAACCGTACCTTTCATGCGCGCGCTTATGAAGGCCGGTGTTTTCACAGTCATCTTCCAGGCGCCGCGGACATGGCGGGCCAGCGCGGATCTGATCTGGGCACCCGCGCATGACAGGCTGAAAGGCGAGCATGTCATTACGACGTTGACGCCGCCCCACCGTTTTACGCCGGACCGGATCGAGAATCTGCGCAATGGCCTGCCGGACCACATATTGGCATTGCCCCCGCCGCGTGTGACGCTTCTGCTGGGCGGCCCCGGCGCGGGGTATCATTATGACGGCAAGACCGTGGCGCGTTTTGCCAAAGCGTTGGAAGCCGTATCGCAACGGGCGGGCAGCTTCCTCCTGACGCCGTCGCGGCGCACGCCGCCAGAGCTGCTTGCGGCGGCAAAAACTGTAATTGCGCAAAAACCGCATCGTCTTTGGGAGGGGCATGGGGAAAACCCTTATCCGGATTTCCTTGCTGCTGCAGACACATTTCTGGTCACTGCGGATTCCGTCAATATGACGGGCGAAGCCTGCGCGACCGGAAGGCCGGTCTTTGTCTTCTACCCATCTGGTGGCCGTCCGAAATTCCGCGCTTTCCATAATGCGCTGGAAAATTACGGGGCAACGCGCCGTCTCGAACCGGATTTGGCCGATTTCACGCCATGGCGTTACCAGCCGCTTGTTGCAACTGAAGAAGTTGCACAAAAAATAGCCAAACGCTGGAGCGCACATCATCAACAAACAGTCAGAACGAGCCGTTAGTCCTTGCCTGTCAGGGGCGCGTTGCCTACCTCTTGGATGTTTGATTTTCAGATTGGAGCCGTTATGACAGCGCGTCACGAAAGACTTATCATTATTGGATCCGGCCCGGCCGGTTACACAGCAGCCATCTATGCGGCCCGCGCCATGCTGAAGCCTGTCATGTTTGAAGGAATCCAGCCGGGCGGCCAGATGACAATTACGACCGATGTCGAGAATTATCCCGGATTCGCCGATGTGATTCAGGGGCCGTGGCTGATGGAGCAGATGCGCGCTCAGGCCGTACATGTCGGCACGGAGATCATTTCCGATCATATTGGCTCGGTTGACTTCAAGAACCGACCGTTCCGCCTCGTCGGCGATAGTGGCGAGCAATATACCGCTGATAGCGTTATCATCGCGACAGGCGCGCAGGCGCGCTGGCTTGGATTGCCCAGCGAACAGAAATTCCAGGGTTTCGGCGTTTCAGCATGTGCCACATGCGATGGCTTTTTTTACCGTGGTAAGGAAGTTCTCGTAATTGGCGGCGGTAATACTGCCGTTGAGGAAGCGCTTTACCTGACAAATCATGCCAGCAAGGTTACGCTTGCGCATAGGCGGGACGAATTGCGCGCGGAACGCATTTTGCAGGAGCGTCTTTTCAAGCATGAAAAAATTGATGTTTTATGGGATACTGTGCTTGAAGATGTCATCGGCAATGACGCGCCATTAAGCGTAACGGCGGCGCGGTTGAAAAATGTAAAGACCGGCGAAGTGCTTGAAAAGCCGGTTGATGGCATATTTGTTGCAATTGGTCATAAACCGGCAACGGAGCTATTCGTCGATCAGGTTGCAATGACGCCAAGTGGCTATATCGAAATCGCTTCACATTCGACAGCAACGAATGTACCAGGCGTTTTCGCCGCTGGTGATGTTGCCGATGAAATATATCGTCAGGCGGTCACGGCCGCTGGAATGGGCTGCATGGCGGCGCTGGAAGCGGAGAAATATCTCGCCGCTTTCGAGTTGCAAAGCCGGGCGGCCGAATAAAGCGGATAGGTCAGCCATCGCGCGAATCGTAAATTTATGGATTGGGACAAGCTAAGGGTTTTTCATGCTGCCGCCGATGCAGGCAGCTTTACCCATGCAGCTGAAAAACTGAACATGAGCCAGTCGGCGATCAGTCGGCAGGTCAGCGCATTGGAGCGCGACCTGAACGTTCCGCTGTTTCATCGCCATGCGCGCGGCCTGATCCTGACGGAGCATGGCGAGCTCCTGTTCCGCGCAGCGCAGGACGTGATGTCCAAGCTTGCCTCCACCAAGATCCGGCTTACCGATTCGCGCGGCAAGCCCAGCGGCGACCTGCGCGTGACGACGACGCTGGCTCTCGGCGCTCTCTGGCTGACGCCCCGGCTTGAAGAATTCATGGACCTGTATCCGGATATTCGGATACAGCTCGTGCTGGACGACAATGAAATCGACCTCGGCACGGGGCAGGCCGATATTGCGCTAAGGTTCCAGCCTCCCTCCCAGAACGATCTCGTCAGGCGGAAGCTTTTTGTCGTCCATAATCACATCTTTGCCGCTGTCGAATACGTCAACAAGCACGGCGCGCCTCGCAATCTTCAGGATCTGGATAACCATCGCGTTCTGATATATGGCGATACAGCGCCGCCGCATCTGCGCCGCCTGAACTGGCTGGAGACGGCTGGACGAGAAAATGGCGAAGCCCGCCGCGCCGCGCTGCAGATCAATAGCGTGCTCGGGCTGCGTGAGGCCGTTCGGGAAGGGGTCGGCATCGCATTTTTGCCCGACTATGTGGCGCGCGAGGATCCGCGTCTTGTTGCGGTGCTGAATAACGAAAAGGACGTTCCTGAATTCGAGGTCTATTTCGCTTATCCGGAAGAGATGCGCTCTGCGAAACGGATCGACGTGTTCCGCGATTTCCTTATCGCGAAGGCGCGCGAGTGGGCTTATTAAAGTCCGCTCCGACGCATTTTCTCGGCAATTTCGTATGATTTCCGTTTTCGTGCATCGATCTTCTGCGTGTGGATTGAGTTTTCCTGCCATCACGATCCGGTAACGTTCCCGTTACTATGCATCCAACGCCATCATTCTCCGTAAGTCCAAGCGTGACTGCATCAATTCAATGGAGAATTCTATGACATTTGTTTCTCGTATCAGTGCCATGTTGCTGGGTTTGACGATCGCATTCGGATCGATTCAGGCTTCGGCAAAAAACATCGTTGAAGTTGCTGACAGCGCCGGCACGTTCAAGACGCTCATTGCGGCCGCAAAGGCGGCCGGCTTTGCGGACATGTTGTCCAGCTCTTCGCCGATTACGGTGTTTGCTCCAACAGATGCGGCTTTTGCGAAATTGCCCAAGGGAACAGTCGAAAATCTCCTGAAACCTGAAAATCGCGATCAACTTCGCGCAATTCTTGCGTTTCATGTCATTCCATCCCGCGTTGCCGCGGCGGATGTTCCCACGAAACTGACCCGCGTTCAGACGCTGAACACAAGCGATACCTTGCGCGTCAAGCGCAGCGGCAAGAGCGTCAGCGTGGAAAATGCGCGTGTTGTAAAGGCTGATATCGAAGCTGACAATGGAATTATCCATGTGGTCAACCAGGTTCTGCTTCCAGGCAAATCGCATTGAACTTGCGATGGCGGCCGCCGCTAAATGCGGGGGCCGCCATTTCGATGTTGTACTTTACGCCCGCCAAACTATGCTGCATATGCAAACAATTATAAAATATCGGTCTTGTCTGTATGGGCGAATTGGGAGAAGCGCATATCAAGCCAGCTGGTTGGCGCAATGGCGATGCGGCTGCACGGGAACATGTGCGCGATCGTCTGACCTTGTTACTCAAATTGGTGGCATCGGGCGATCAGGGGGCGATGTCGGAAGTCTACAAAGCGACGTCCGGGCGTCTTTACGCGCTGCTGACGCAAATGTTGCCAACGCATGGTGACGCCGACGAGGTCTTGCAAGAAGCCTATCTGACGGTCTGGCGAAGAGCGCAAACATTTGCGCCGGGGCAGGGCAGCCCGATGACCTGGCTGATCACGATCACGCGCAACAAGGCGATCGACCGCCTGAGAAGCGAAAAACATGCGCGCAGGACCGGGACGCTCGACGAATTGACCGAGGAGCCGGTCGACGATACGCCATCCGCCCTCAATCTCATCGAGACAGGTGAGGAACATCATCGTCTTCATCATTGCCTCGATCAGTTGGAAGATCGACAGCGTGACGCAATTCGCACCGCCTTTTTCTCCGGTATCACCTATCAGCAGCTGTCCGAACGCGCTTCGGTACCGCTGGGCACGATGAAGAGTTGGATAAGGCGCGGATTAATCAGCCTGAAAGCGTGTCTTGAAGCATGACGGACAAGAACGAAACATTGCCGGAAAGGGATGAGGTCTCGCTTCGCGCCGCTGAGCTCGTGCTTGGATTGCTGTCCCCAATTGAGGCCGACGAGGTGCGCCGGGAAGCTTCCGGCAATCATTTGCTCTCGGCAGAAATTTCTCTGTGGGAGGAAAAACTTGCCGGTATGGCCGATGAACTGCATCCCGTCACGCCGCCACCAGGCCTATGGATGAGCATCGAAGAAGCGTTGCGCGCGGAGACGGCCACAAGGGCGGCGAAGCAAGAAGCGCCTGGGCAACGCCCCGCGCGTTCGCTTTGGAACAATATAGGCTTCTGGCGCGGCCTGTCCTTCGCCGGACTGGGGACAGCGGTTGCTGCGTCTATTTTTGCGCTCGTCATGTTCTGGCAGGCAAACGCTTTGCTCACGGATCAGGACCGGCTCGTTGTCGCTCTCCAGGCCGGGGAGGAGCAAGCCGCCTTCGTGGCCACTTACGATCCGCAACGCAAGCAGATCGTTATCGTGCCTGCGCAGGTCATCAATGAAACGGAGCGCGTGCCCGAACTCTGGCTTGTTACGAAGGACAAGCGCGTGGTTTCGCTTGGCGTGATCGCCTCGGAAAGCGCTCAGGCGGTTGTCATTCCTCCCGACCTCATCGAGGAGACAAGTGCGGGGGCAGGGCTGGTGATTACGCTGGAGCCGCCGGGCGGCGCTCCGGGCGGCGTGGCGACCGGGCCTGCAATCGCTCAGGGAGAACTGGCGCCAATCTGAGCAGCCTCTCAAGCCCTGTAGCTTTAGGAGCGGCGATGTCGGGCCGGATATGGAAAACCCCGGAGTGATCCGGGGCTTCAAAAAGTGCCCGCTGCCGAAAATGACTCAGATCAGGCGACAACTTCTTCGGCGGGAAGTTTGGCCGATTTCTGAATCTCGCGCTTGAGTTTCAGCATACGGTCGGAAAGCTGATCGTTCTTGGCTTTCAGCAGATAGGCGTCAAGCCCGCCGCGATGCTCGACCGAGCGCAGCGCATGCGCACTGATGCGAACACGTACACTTCGTTTCAACGAATCGCTCAAAAGCGTTACGTCGCATAGGTTGGGGTTAAAACGCCGCTTGGTCTTGATCTGCGAGTGGCTCACAAGGTGGCCAGTCTGAGCGTTTTTGCCCGAAAGTTCACACCGGCGGGACATGGCGATCTCCAGCTCTAATTCGAATTACCGATTGTCACGGAAAAAGATGACCGCCGCAGCGCGAGGCCAACGTTGCAGTCCTTATAGATAGCAGCCATTGTTTCGTCAAGCTTTCCGGTCCGGCTGCACTCATTTCTTAACGCTGTGTGAAAAAGTCCACTTCTGTGCGGCTCTGCGGCCTGAGATGTTCGGCGCTTTCGACTTACTCAAGGACGATGCTCAGCTCTGCGCGTTTGGCCCTTGTCAGTTTCCTGGCGACGATCTGGTAAGCGGCTGCGATATCGGCCCGGAGTTCCTCGGCGCTCATTGCGCCCGGTTCGGCAACCTGTATCCACTTGGCCCGGGCAAGATATGGCGCGGGAACAAGGCCGGGGCGCTCCTTCAGCACCTCGTAGCCCAGATCGGAGCATTTGAAGCTGATCTTTCCGCCATCGCCCTCACCCCACACGGAATGAATTGCGAAGATCTTGCCGCCAACCTTCCAGACAGAGGCGTTTCCCCATTGCACGACATTCGTGGCAGCCTTGAAAGAGCGGCAATAGGAGTCGAATTCCTCACGCGTCATGATATACTTCCCATGCGGTCGCCTACAGACATAACATGCTGGTTTTTGAAATGAAGGCAATGATGCGCGGCGAGAATGAGTTTTGCACGGTCACTCATTACATTTCAGCAACGTTTTTGCATTATGCTCGCAACACTTTTGCAAAACATATAATTGACGAAATTCTAAAATAGGGCATTCAATAAGGGCGGGTTTAGCTGTTGCTGCTGAAGCTAGGTGGAATATGCGATATTCGTTATCGGGCCGCATATTTTTTGGTCATGAGTTTGTCAAGGAACCACGATGAACGGTATCGGCGTCGCTTCACGATTTAGCTTTCGCCCGCTGTGGCAAGTATTCCTGACAATTGGCGTTCTCACGCTTGGGCCGGTAAGCGCGGGCGCGCAGGCCAAAGATCAGAAAATCATTGCCAAATACGACATCAGCTTCAACGGTCTAAGCATCGGCGATTTCCGTTTGGAGTCGAATTTCTGGAAAAGCAGCTACGACATTAAGGCGCGCGCGAATATCAGCATTTTCGGCGGTCTCTTGTTCGAGTGGCGCGGCGATACGGCTTCCAGCGGCCGGATCGTTTCAAATGATCCGC
>JAHQVI010000059.1 GCA_019634405.1 Hyphomicrobiales bacterium | reverse complement strand
CGTGTCGGTTGATGACGACAAGCCACGCATCCTGATCGTCAAGCCGGGCCAGGGGATGCGCGAAAAACGGTCCGCCCTGCCGTTCGGTCCGTTCGTGCCGCTCGAACACCGCACGCTGGAGACCGGGCTGCGCTCATGGGTCAAAGAGCAGACCGGCCTCGAACTCGGCTATGTCGAACAGCTTTACACATTCGGGGATCGCGGGCGCCATGCAAGACAGGGCGATATCGGGGCGCAGGTCGTCTCGATCGGTTATCTTGCGCTGACCCGATCAATCGAACATACCGAGCTGAAACATGGCGAATGGCAGAACTGGTATCACTTCTTTCCGTGGGAAGACGGTCGAACTGCGCGCCCGCAAGTCCTGATGAATGAAATTCTTCCGCGGCTGCAAAGCTGGTCGGCGCGCTCCGAACTGCCGGATGCGCCTTTCCGGGCGCTAAGCAGGCGCGACCGCTTTGGCATCAGCTTTGGCGACGAATTTGGCTGGGACGACGAAGCTGTGCTTGAACGCTATGAACTGCTTTACGAAGCCGGTCTTATCGCGGAGGCGCGAATCGACGGGCGCGAAGCCAGCAATCAATGGGAGCAACTGCCGCAATTTGGAACTTCCATGCAGTTCGATCACCGCCGCATTCTGGCCACCGCAATGAGCCGATTGCGGAGTAAAATCAAATATCGCCCGGTGATTTTCGAACTGATGCCGGAAAGTTTTACGCTGTTCGAGTTGCAAAGAACCGTGGAAGCAATTCTCGGCGGTCATCTTCACAAGCAGAATTTTCGCAGGCTGGTCGCCACATCCGGCCTGGTTGAACCAACTGGCGACATAAAGACGGCAACGGGCGGCCGTCCCGCGAAAGCTTACAAATTCCGTCAGCGTGTCATACTGGAGCGGGCATCTGCCGGCGTGAGAGTCAGAAGCGGGCGAGGTTAACAAAATTATAATTGTGTAAAACTTTTTATTGTATACAATACGGCTTCCATATTTTCGTGGAAGACGTGTATATGAAGCACGATTTGTCGACGTTTGTTGCCCAGAGGCGACATGCTTTGAAAGCCCAGTTAAGCATAAAGCTGAAAAATGTTGCGCAAATGCCTTTGATGCACAGGTTTTTTCTAGTTCATCATTGGTGCATGGCTTCCAAAAATTAGGAAATATGTTAGAATGCAGGCTTAAAGCACAAGAATGGTGATACGGGGTTAGCGCTGTTTTATGGCAGTGTTCCGGCGAGTATTTTTACGTACTTTGGTGTGGTCGCCGAACGGAGATCGCAACAAAGTGTCGTCTGGATTTTCACCTGTCTGGGCTTTCATTTCGTAAACGCCGCCTTAACTGGGGCGCGGCGGCGTTTTCGCTAACAGCCTTGGTTGATGCGTAGGCAAGTCGACGAGCTTGTGTCGGGACTGGCGGGACCGACCAGGATTGAGTCGGCTAATGGCATTATTGCCAGGAAAGAAATGTGAGAACGAGTATGGCTGCAAAAAAGAAATCCACAGCACGGAACGGTTTTCGGAAAGACGAGTATATCGTCTATCCCACTCACGGCGTTGGTCGTATCGTTGGTGTCGAAGAGCAGGAAGTCGCGGGCTGCAAGCTCGAGCTTTACGTCATCAATTTTGAAAAAGACAAGATGACCCTGCGCGTTCCCGTCACGAAATGCGCAAGCGCAGGCATGCGGAAATTGTCCGACGGCACCATCGTAACCAAGGCCCTTGAGACTCTGCGCGGCCGTGCTCGCGTTAAAAGAACCATGTGGAGCCGCCGTGCGCAGGAATATGAAAGCAAGATCAATTCCGGCGACCTGATCTCCATTGCCGAAGTCGTTCGCGACCTCTTCCGGTCTGACAGCCAGCCGGAGCAGTCCTATTCCGAACGCCAGCTCTATGAAGCCGCTCTCGACCGTATGGCGCGCGAAGTCGCAGCCGTTCAGGATGTCGATGAGGTCATGGCCATGCAAACAATCGGCGAAACGCTCAATAAAAGCGCACGCCAGAAAGCGGCTGCGATCGAAGCGGAAGCTCGCGACGAGGCCGCCTGATCTGACGCGTATAAGTGCTTTGCGAAAGCGGCGGGAGACTCTCTCGCCGCTTTTTTCTCCCAATATGGCTTCTACCCGCCTGCTCTGCCCGCTCTGATGCGGATCTATGGCAGGTCTCTGCGGCGGAACCAAAAAATCTCATGCAGCGTTTGCGCGCTTCTATCCGACGGTATCGCGGACGGTCACGCAAACCCTGATGTTTTTTGCGCTGAAACACAGGAAAAAGCAGCCATCAGTTGATTGCGGTCATTGCAGGTCGCAAAGCGAATTGCATCAGAATCGTATTCTGGAAAAAATTGAAATTATCGTCCGAGATCAGCGTGATCACCGTCTCACCGGCTTCATTGCGACTCACCGCCATTCCCTCGAAATTGTCGATCGCATAGCGCCCATAAGCGTCCAAGATCACAACGCCGTCGAGACGCGCGCCAGCCTTGATCTCGCTTGCCGCAATTAAACGCAGGCGAATACCCAACTTCAGCGAACTGCGGACAAAACTGCGCTCCAGCACCAGCAGACTGCCATCCGCCAGGCTTTCAAGCGCAGTGACGTCATAAGCATCACGCCGTTTCAGAAACAGAGGATAGGATTTCGCGCCGATCGCAACCATGCCGGTATGATCGCCCTGTTCGTCCGGCTTTCGCTCAGCAAATGCAACCATCGCGTCAGCATGGTCTCCGCCGCGCAGAAACGCAACGCCCTCGATCCCTTTATTGTCTTCGAGATTTCCCAGATGATCCGGAAGATCCCAGCCCCCGGCAGGTGTCGAAAACGTACCATCCCGATAGCTCACTTCTTCGAGACGTCCGTGATATCCCTCATAGCTGATCAGATAGTGTCCATTCAAAGGATCGGCGCTTTCCTCTGCGAGAGGATGCATCAATACGAGGGCTTCGGCGTCATTTTCCCAAACACCGGCAATCGGTCCGCCGCTATCATCCAGCAACGCCCCGATGCGTACATCGCTAATGCCCGTGAGTTTGCCGCCTTCATAGTCGATCGAACTGCTGATCCATGCGCCCCTGTCGCTGACGGCAAGCATCCTGCGGCCATCGGCGCTGAGCGACAATCCGGAAAAGCCGCCAAATGCCGAATGGTTGGCCGACAGAATAACCCCGCCCCGCCATTCCAATTTGCCGAAACTTGTCGATGGAGCGACAAACTCCCTCAGATTAAACTTGGTTGCGCGAATACCCAACTCGGCCGGCGCCGCATCCAGACCAACAATGCGATCCGCCAATACAAGCGGCAGCCCGGACAAGGCCGCCACGATCAATACAGCACATCCAACGACAAAACGCCGGCTGGCACTCAACGCCTGTCCCCCATCAACTTCTACCTATCAATTCGTCCGCTACGAATCTGGTCTGCCAGAAAATGCCGAAGAACCAAATAGATTCCAATCTTAACGGTTTATCTCGCTTAACATCACGCAAACCAACAGGTTGAAGGGATTAAAGCGGAAGATCCGTCCGGCCCATCAAAAATTTGTCGATAGCATGCGCAGCCTGACGTCCTTCGCGAATCGCCCAAACCACAAGCGATTGCCCGCGCCGAATATCGCCCGCCGCAAACACCTTCTCGCGGCTGCTCAGATATTGCCGATCATCCGCCAGCACATTGCCCCGCTTGTCGAGATCGACGGACAATTCGCCAATCATGCCTTCATGAACAGGGCTGACGAAACCCATTGCCAGCAAGACAAGATCGGCCTTGAGCGCGAATTCCGATCCTTCGATGCGGTTCATCTTTTCGTCAATACGGACGCAATGCAGCTTTTCGACCTTTCCATTGGAGCCGGAAAAATGCGTTGTCATCACGCTGAAATCGCGGTCCGCGCCCTCGGCCTGGCTGGAGGATGTCCGCAATTTGAGCGGCCAGTCCGGCCAGGTCATCAGCTTGTCTTCCTTCACCGGCGGCCTGGGCATGATTTCGAGCTGTGTCACCTTGACCGCGCCCTGACGGAACGACGTGCCGATACAATCAGAGCCGGTATCGCCGCCGCCAATCACGACGACATGCTTGCCAGTGGCCAGGATAGGCTCGATATCCCCAAGCGGCTCTTCCGATACGCGGCGGTTCTGCTGCGGCAGGAAATCCATTGCAAATTCAACGCCCTGAAGATCGCGGCCTTCGATCGGCAAGTCGCGCGGCTGTTCCGCGCCGCCAGCCAACAACACGGCGTCATGGTCCGCTTCAAGTTCGCCTGCCGTCTTATCCTTGCCGATATGCACATTGCAATGGAAGGTGACGCCCTCGGCTTCCATCTGTTTGATGCGCCGCGCGATCACCCATTTTTCAAGCTTGAAATCAGGGATGCCATAGCGCAGCAAGCCGCCTGGATAAGCGTTTTTCTCGTAGACGTGAACGTCATGTCCGGCGCGGCAAAGCTGCTGGGCAGCGGCAAGACCGGCAGGACCGGAACCGACGATCGCAATGCGCTTGCCCGTTTTGACCTCAACAGGCAACGGCGCAATCCATTTTTCTTCCCAGGCCCGCTCGGCTATCGTGTTCTCGATGGTCTTGATCGTGACCGGCGCATCTTCGAGATTGAGCGTGCAGGACGCCTCGCATGGCGCAGGACAAATACGACCGGTGAATTCGGGGAAATTATTTGTCGAGTGAAGATTGCGCGCCGCTTCTTCCCAATCCGCATGATAGACGAGATCGTTCCAGTCCGGGATCTGATTGTTGATCGGACAGCCCGTATGGCAATAGGGAATGCCGCAATCCATGCAGCGCGCCGCCTGCGTCCGGACTTCGCTTTCAGTCAGCGGAACGACGAATTCCTTGTAATGCTGCTTGCGCTCGTCCACCGGACGATATTCGCGGTCATGGCGTTCGAACTCAAGAAAGCCTGTTGGTTTTCCCATCGCTTTCCCTTTCATCACTCGCGCGCTGTTTTTGCCGCGCGCCCTTGTCCCCTGAGCCGGGCAGAGTTCAATCCGCCCGGCGGTTCTAATAAGTCAAGCTTGCGCGAACGCGGCTTACTGCATCGCGGCTTCGACATGTCCGTCGTCATAGTCCGGTTCGACAGCGGCCCGGTTCAACTCCTCCAGGGCGCGGCGATATTCTACCGGCATTACCTTGATGAATTTCGGCAGATACTGCTCCCAATTATCGAGAATGACCTGCGCGCGTTCGGAACCGGTATAGCGGCGGTGGTTCTCGATAAGGTAACGCAGGCGAGCGGCGTCATGGCGCGTCATGTCGTCGAACAGCTCTGGCCGCATTCCAGCGGCGGCCGAGCGATCCTCGCGGGCGACGGCGACATTTTCCGCACGGATACGCCCCAGTTCGACCATCGCCAGATTGCAATGATCCTCGAAGACGTCATTTTCATCGAGGACATAAGCAATACCGCCTGACATCCCGGCCGCGAAATTACGCCCGGTCTCGCCGAGAACAACGACGACGCCGCCAGTCATATATTCACAGCCATGATCGCCGGTGCCTTCGACGACGGCGGCGGCCCCGG
The DNA here is from genome assembly GCA_019634405.1 of Hyphomicrobiales bacterium. Taxonomy (GTDB): domain Bacteria; phylum Pseudomonadota; class Alphaproteobacteria; order Rhizobiales; family Rhodomicrobiaceae; genus JAHQVI01. The sequence goes on along the minus strand of JAHQVI010000059.1, from coordinate 1,963 downwards.
AGTTACGCACCGCGAAGCGCTCGCCGGCAATGCCACGGAAATAGCACTCCCCGGAAATCGCACCGTAAAGTACGGTGTTGCCGACGATGATGCTCTTTTCAGGCGTAATGGCGCTGTTTTCAGGCGGCCTCGCGATCAACCGTCCCCCCGATAGCCCCTTGCCGACATAGTCATTGCCGTCACCGATCAACTCAAGGGTCACGCCCTGCGAAACCCATGTGCCAAAACTCTGCCCGGCCGTACCGCGAAGCGTGATCCAGACCGTGTCGTCCGGCAGTCCCTCATGACCGTAAGCCTTGGCGATAACACCGGACAGCATCGCGCCGGTGCTGCGGTCAGCATTGTTGATCGTCAGGTCAAGCTTGACCGGGCTGCGGTCCTGTATCGCGGGCCGGGCCAGTTCGATCAGCTTGCGATCGAGCACTGTGTCGATCGGATGGTGTTGCAGCTCGCAATGATGCGTTGCGACATGCGATGGCATGACAGGCTTATGGAACAGGTTGGTGAAATCCAGTCCGTTGCCCTTGTAATGCTCGATCGCTCGCTCCTTATCGAGCCAGTCGGAGCGGCCGATCAGCTCATCGAACGTCCGCACACCGAGCGCAGCCATAAATTCCCGAATTTCTTCAGCAACGAAGAAAAAGAAATTGATGACATGTTCCGGCGTGCCCGTGAAGCGTTTGCGCAAGACGGGGTCCTGCGTCGCCACGCCAACCGGGCAGGTGTTCAGATGGCATTTGCGCATCATGATGCAGCCGGCGGCAATCAGCGGAGCGGTGGCGAAACCGAATTCATCCGCCCCCAGAAGCGCACCAATCACGACATCGCGCCCGGTGCGCAGGCCGCCATCGACCTGAACTGCGACGCGACCGCGCAATTCATTCAGTGTCAGCGTCTGGTGGGTTTCAGCAAGGCCAATTTCCCACGGACTCCCCGCATGCTTGATCGAGGTCAAAGGCGAAGCGCCTGTGCCGCCTTCGAAACCGGCAATCGTGATGTGATCCGCACGCGCTTTGGCAACACCCGGAGCAACGGTTCCCACGCCGACTTCGGAGCCGAGCTTGACGCTGACATCGGCGTCGGGATTGACGTTCTTCAGGTCGAAGATAAGTTGCGCCAGATCCTCGATCGAGTAGATGTCGTGATGCGGAGGCGGCGAAATCAGGCCTACGCCAGGTGTCGAGTGGCGAACCTTCGCAATCACGGCATCAACTTTGTGGCCGGGGAGCTGTCCGCCTTCGCCGGGCTTCGCTCCCTGCACGACCTTGATCTGCATCATGTCCGAATTGGCGAGATATTCCGTCGTCACACCAAAACGTCCCGATGCAACCTGTTTGATCGCGGAACGCATGGAATCGCCATTCGGCATCGGCTTGTAGCGGTCCGATTCTTCGCCGCCCTCGCCCGTATTCGACTTGCCGCCAATCCGGTTCATGGCGATCGCCAGCGTCGTGTGGGCCTCACGGCTGATTGAGCCGTAGGACATTGCGCCAGTGGAAAATCGCTTCACGATCTCGGCGGCCGGTTCGACATCATCGATGGAGATCGCACTTCGGCCGATTTCGCCCGAATCCTTGATCCGGAACAGCCCGCGCAAGGTCATGAGCTGCTCGCTCTGATCGTTGACGCCCGCAGAATATTCCCGGAACGTGTCGGGAAGATTGCCGCGCACCGCATGCTGCAATTTGGCGACCGTTTCGGGACGCCACATATGCGCCTCGCCGCGTATGCGGAATGCATATTCGCCGCCTACTTCGAGCATGTTGCGCAGAACCGGAATGTCGGAGAAGGCCAGCCGGTGGCGTTCCACCGTTTCCTGTGCGATCTCGGCAAGCCCGACGCCTTCAACCTGCGTATGCGTGCCGGTGAAATATGTGTCGACAAAGGCAGATGACAGGCCGACCGCATCGAAAATCTGCGCGCCGCAATAGGACTGGTAGGTCGAGATGCCCATCTTGGACAT
>JAHQVI010000058.1 GCA_019634405.1 Hyphomicrobiales bacterium | reverse complement strand
GATTCCTCGACATTGATGATCAAGGCCATTCAGGAGCAGCAGATTGCGATCCGTGGCGATATCATAGAAGACCTTGCGGAACAATTTTCTGGCAACAACAATATTGAAGAGCGCATTTTACTTGTCCATCAAGTCACGTTCGATCTGGTCCGCAGACATGAAAGCGCTTCGCGAATATTTCTGGCGCGAAGTCTTGAAGCTCGTATCGGTTCGTCTGACGCCGTTCTCGACCTTCGGGATATCCGGCGGATGCGGATGTTCGAGATGGCGCTGGAGCCGGCAGCTCATAGTCTTGGACCAAAGGGGCTGGCTCAACTGGCCTCGGCACTGTCGGCTGCGTCAGGCATGGAAAGCTATACCGTGCTAAAGGATATGTGTGGTCTTGATGATGACGAGATCGATCGGATTACGCGTTTCAACCTGATTGCAATTTTGCGGGCCGGGCTGTCTCGTTGCATCGAGCCGCTCTAAAGACGCATCAAGAACAGATAAGAGGTATGATTTCAGACTGCATGCTGTGTCAGGCATGCAGGTCCCTTGAGCATATCTGTCATATCGTTGTATGATAGGTTGAGCGAATGATAATTGCGATCCCCCTCGTCTTCCGCCCGGTGAGATCGTGCGCAAAAAACCGGGGACTGAAACATGGCGCGCGCCACATCGGCTCAAGATACCAGCAGCGAGAAAAGGCGGCCCAATCTCGTTCACAAGGTTAAGGACGAATTGCGCCAGGCGATACTGAGCGGCGATCTGAAGCTGGGGCACAAGCTTCCAAGCGAGGCCAGGCTGACCGAACAATATTCCGTCAGCAGAACGGTGGTGCGTGAGGCGATCGCCGCCCTGCGTGCTGACGGGCTGGTGGAATCGCGTCACGGCGTTGGCGTGTTCGTGCTCGAACCCAAGCCTGACATTGCCGGTTTGACGTTGCTGACGCGTATCAACCGAAAGATTTCCGATATCGTCGAAGAACTTGAGTTGCGCGCTCCTGTTGAAGTGGAAGCCGCCGGACTTGCCGCCACGCGATGCTCGCCTGCCCAGGAAGCGGATATACAAGCGCAGTTGATGCTGTTTCTGAAAACGATCGAAGCCGGGAACCTGACGACTGAAGCTGACTTTGAATTCCATCTTGCGATCGCTCGCGCTTCGAATAATGCGCGGTTCACGGAATTTCTGGCGCATCTGGGAAGACGTACGATTCCGCGCAGCCGGCTTGACGATGCAGCGGAGGGGAAAGAGGCCCGAGATGATCGGGATCTGAGACTTCATCAGGAGCACCGGGCGGTTGCGGAAGCGATATTCGACCGCGATCCGGATCGGGCGCGGGAGGCCATGCGCGCCCATCTTGTCGGTTCTCTGCAGCGCTATCGGGCGTTTGCGAGGCTCAAGGCCACAGATGCGTGATTTGTCATTGACGTTGTCATACAGCTCATATTATGACCTTGATCGCGAAAGGGCGCTAAATGTCTCCTGACGAACTCAAATCAAAGATCTCCGCAGGTCTTCTGTCATTCCCGGTAACGCATTTTGACGATCGTGGTGCGCTCGATCTGGATAGCTACCAATCGCATATAGAGTGGCTCGCCGGTTTCGATGCGGCGGCCCTGTTTGCAGCCGGTGGCACCGGGGAATTCTTTTCGCTGACGCCTGAAGAGGTGGGCGAGGTCGTGACAGCGGCCAAGCAGGCGTCCGGACCGGTTCCGATCATTTCCGGATGTGGTTACGGCTCCGTCATTGCCATCGATATCGCCGCGCGAGCCGAAAAAGCCGGTGCTGACGGGCTTCTGCTCCTGCCAAACTATCTGATCAAGGGCCCGCAGAAGGGGCTTTATCATCACGTCAAGGCGGTGTGCGACGCAACCAGCCTCGGTGTAATCGTCTATAATCGCGATAACAGCATTCTCGGCGTCGAGACGCTTAAACAGCTTGCCGATGATTGTCCCAATCTGATCGGTTTCAAGGATGGTACCGGCAATATCGGTCTCGTGCGGGAGGTGACGGCGACCCTGGGCGACCGGCTCTGCTATATTGGCGGCATGCCCACGCATGAGCTGTTCGCGGAAAGCTATTACGGCGCGGGCGTCACAACCTATTCCTCGGCGGTCTTCAATTTCGTTCCCCGGCTGGCGCTGAATTTTTTCAACGCGCTCCGCGGCGGAGACGGTGAAACGGTCCGGGCTATTCTGAAGGATTTCTTTTTCCCCTTCGCTGCGTTGCGGGACCGGCAGCCGGGCTATGCCGTCTCAGCCATCAAGTGCGGCGTCGAACTGGTTGGCTTCACGCCGGGCCCGGTCCGTCCGCCTCTGACCGGTCTCACTCCGGAAGAAAGCGGCATGCTGCGCCAGATCATAGATCATGCACGCGGGCATGACCGCGCAGGTTGATCGATGGACAAGATGTCCGGATCACTCTTTCTCGCAGCTAGGCATTGTGAGCACGCAGTTTTCCGGTTCCCACTTTTCGGTCCGATGCTGCAGCTTTGTTCAAGCAATAAAAAATACCGCTGTCATTACAGATCCGATGGCGATGATAGCTTGCCTCAAATAGCGTACCTGCCTGATTTTTCGTACAATTCGTGATGCGAGATAGGCGCCGAGGACATTTCCGGCCGCCATAGGCGCGGCGACCTCCCAGACAATTACGTCAGCAGACATGAAAGTAATAACGGACATAATCGACAGGATGGATGAAAGGAGATTTTTTAAACCATTCATTCCGTGCAGATTGCGGTATCCCTGCAGGGAGAGCGCGGCAAGTATGATGATGCCCAGACCGCCGTTGAAATAGCCGCCATATGTTGTAACTCCCAGGAGGATAAGACACGCCGCCGCTGGTGAGGACAGGTCAAAATGAAATGTTCTGAGCAGCTTCAGCATGTCTGGCGCGACCGCAAATAACGTCGTGGCGGTCAGCAACAGCCAGGGAACAAGAGCAGCAAACGCTTTTGAAGATGTAAGAATAAGCAGGACAGCGCCCACCACGCCGCCAGCGGCTGCAAGCAATATGATCGCCTCAAGACGAAGCGAACCTTCCGCACGAATGTCTTTCCGGTAGGCCCATACACTTGCACAATATCCCGGCACGGCAGTAGCTGTCGCTGTGGCGTTCGCAGCAATGGGAGGTATCCCAACCCAGATCAGGGCGGGCAAGGTTACGAATGTCCCTCCGCCGGCGATGGCGTTTAAACAGCCGCAAATGAAACCAGCCCCTGCAATCAAGATTATTTCCAGCACATCGTTTCTCCGAAGACTTTCCTCAGATGTAGCGCACTGATAGATTGGTCTAAAAATTGGTCTGGTTCTTATGGGTTCATCAAAAACAGGCGCAAGGCTAACGGTTCTGCGTAGCCTTCTCGATAGGGTTGCGCCGCAGGTCGGAGATCGATTACCGCCTGAGCGCGAATTGGCTCGCCAGCTTGGATGCAGCCGAGAGACATTGCGCCAGGCCCTTTTGCATTTAGAGGATGAAGGCGAGCTATGGCGGCATGTTGGCAAGGGAACTTTTCGTGGAAAGCGTCCAGCCGCCGCGCCGCTAAACGGTACTCTTCGGATCGAAGCGACGTCCGTAAAGGAGTTCATTCGGGCGCGTATGTTGATCGAACCGGTCATCGCGGGCGAGGCCGCGCAACATGCGACGCCTGCTGATATTCAGAAGCTGCGCGCCTGCGTCCAACAGGGACGTAACGGGGGCGATCGCTTTGAGTGCCAACTGGCCGATGATCTGTTTCATCGCACGATCGCGGAAGTGGCGAAAAACTCTATCCTGTTCGCCGTTCTGACATTTCTTTCGGAGGCGCGTCGGCGCTCAGCCTGGCAATCGCAGTGGGACAGGACATACCGGCATTTCGGAATTGAAGAATTCAAATCCGGCCATAGCGATCAGCACGATCAAATTGTCGATGAAATCGAAAATCGGAACACGGCGATGGCTGGCGAGGCAATGAGCCGTCATCTTGAGACTGTTGTTGCCGCGCTTCAGCTTACTCCGGGATCCCCTCATTTCTCTCAAGGATCATATTGACCGGATGATGCAGCAGCCCTGCGACAGCCAAAAAAGGTTAAGAAAAATGCCCGTCACCCGCTCTCATAGTTTGAGCCGCCGACCGTGGAGGACGGCCGGTTAGGCGTTGATAGCCCATTTCGCGTATGTCATTGGGCTCGGTCCGGCTCGTCCTCGACAATATCAAACTGATCAAACGAACCCGGTGTGCTCTCGGTTGCGGAAGTCGCTTTTGTCATGTTATGGCCTTGCTCTCGCTGGTCTTTTATCGTTTTTCTCTATTTAGCCGATTTGGCATGCCTGAGCGCCGGACCATTAACCGGAGTCGGCTAAGGCGCGCTGTCTCTTTGTTCAAGTATCGGATTTGTCCGAAAACCGGGATCCACTTTTCGGTCCGATGCTCCAGGTGGTATTGGTTTGGCGCGATCCCAGTGAAATGAGCGAGACATGAAATATCTGATCGCGATTGATGGAGGGGGAACGCGCTGCCGGGCTGCGGTGGCGAACGGTAATGGCCGGATTCTCGGCAAGGCGATGGCGGGCGCGGCCAATATCGCGACGGACATTCATGCCTCTGCCGCCAATATCATCGAGGCGGCGCAGCTTGCCTTGAAGGACGCCGGCCTCGGCGGCGAAACGCTGGGCGGTATGCCCGCCTATCTCGGACTTGCCGGTTTCAATGTCGGCGTGGACACCAAAGCGCTTGGTGCGCTTTTGCCATTTGAACAGGTCCGTTTCCAGGACGATGCTGTCATCGCCCTGCAAGGCGCGCTGGGGGCTGAGGACGGCGTTGCTGCAATATTGGGCACCGGCTCGGTCTATTATGGCAGGCAGGGAGAAACCATTCGCCGGTCCGGCGGCTGGGGGTTCCGGATTGGGGATTTGGGGAGCGGCGCGCGGATCGGGCAGGCCCTGCTGCAGGAAACGCTGCTGGCCTATGACCGGATCCGCCCGTCATCGCCGCTGACACAGCAGGTCCTGAGCGAGTTCGGCGGCGATCCGGTCCGGCTTTTCAGCTATGCGCAAAATGAGCAACCGGGTGGTTTCGCCCGGCTTGCTCCGCTGGTTTTCGAATATGCGGATCGGGGTGATATTGTCGGGGCAGCGCTTGTTCTGGACGCTGTCGCGAACGTGAACGCTGCCCTGGCCGCCGTGATATGGCCGGGCTGTAATGCGCTGTGTCTGCTTGGCGGCCTGGCGCCGCTCTATACTCCGCATATCGGCGCAAGTTTCAAAAAGATCCTGAAACCGGCAAGGGCGGATGCGCTGACAGGTGCGGCAGAACTGGGACTGCACGAATTTGCTCACCCCTACGGGCAGGGGGGAAGTCAGTGAATATCGCCCGGCGTTTTTCCAAGCACAATGCGTGCGACAGGAGTAACGGGCCGCATGACATGCGGTTGCGTCCCATCCCGAACGTACTGGCACGGGTCGTTCCCCGCGATGCGTTTCTTAAAGCTCTTTCGCGTCGGTGTGGGTGTGGTCCGGACAGGCCTGCACGGCTCGGCAAAGTCACGGAGACATGATGATGACCATGCGCGCAATAT
>JAHQVI010000057.1 GCA_019634405.1 Hyphomicrobiales bacterium | reverse complement strand
CTCATCTATAAATCCTCGTTTGACAAGGCAAACCGGACCAGCCTGACGAGTGCGCGCGGCGTCGGGCTCGGCGAAGCGCTGCCCGTCTTCGCGGAGATCCGCGAAAGTCTTGGCCTGCCGGTCGTGACGGATATCCACACTGCGGAACAATGCGCGCCTGTCGCCGAGGCTGTCGATGTCCTGCAAATCCCAGCCTTTCTCTGCCGTCAGACCGATTTGCTGATTGCAGCGGCAAAAACCGGCAAGGTGGTCAAGGTCAAAAAAGGGCAGTTCCTGGCGCCGCCGGACATGAAAAACGTCGTGGCCAAGCTCTTGGGCGCAGGCAATCCGAATATACTTTTGACCGAGCGCGGCGTCAGCTTCGGCTACAATACGCTGGTGTCCGATATGCGCGCGCTCCCGATCATGGCGGAAACGGGCTGTCCGGTGATCTTTGACGCAACCCATTCCGTTCAGCAGCCGGGAGGGCAGGGCGGTTCGAGCGGCGGCCAGCGCGAATTCGTCCCTGTGCTGGCGCGTGCTGCGGTTGCGGTTGGCGTTGCCGGCGTCTTCATCGAGACGCATCAAACCCCTGACAGCGCCCCGTCCGACGGGCCGAACATGGTGCCGCTTGCCGAATTCGAAGGCTTGATGCGTGAATTGATGGCTTTTGATAGGCTGCGCAAAACGGAGTAAGGTTCCGAAGATTTGGCCGGGCTAGGCGCAGGATGCGTCGCCGGCAAAGCAAGGGGAGGGTAATATGCGGTTCAGATGGCCTGCAGTGAGCGCAATAATATCCGTGCTAGCGCTTGCAGGGTGCTGGGGGGAGCCGGACGGTCCGCCTCTCCCGCATCCAGACGCCGAAACATTCCAGAGCGGTGATTTTCTCTGGCCAGCCTTGCCCGGCGCGGTCATACCCTTCTTTCGTGAAGCCGACGCCCAGCAACTCACGATAGAATCGGAAGCGTCTGAATGGCGGCAGGAGAAGCAGCGCTTCATCGAGCAGGCGCGGGCTTCCGGCGATCCAGAGCAGATCGCACTCGCCGATGCGATCGCAAACATAACTTACGATGAATTCCGCTCCCGCTATTTCAATGCAACCGGGCCGGGCGAGCGCCGATTGACGCCTTTTGCCGCCGGTCTGCCGCAAGTCGGTCATGTCGCGATCATCGAGATTGATGGCGGCGGCAGGCGCTGGGTTGTCGAGGCCACGCCAAAATCGGATACCCCTTATGAATCGCTCTATAGTCGTTTCCCTGATGGCGTCATTCGCACCCCCTATGACAAATGGGTGGAGATCCACAAGGAGTATAATGTCTGGCATGGACGGGTGAGAGACCGGACCCCGGATGAACGCGCCGCAATTGCCGAAACAGCGAAGCAATATCTCGGCCGCGACTACTGGTTCTGGAGCTTCAATCTGGGCGAGGAAAGCGCATTCTACTGCTCCAAGCTGGTGTGGTTGAGCGTATGGAAAGCGCTCGGTATTTCGCTTGATGGAGACCCGTCCTTGCAGCGCAGCTTCTGGGTTTCGCCGAAGCAGTTGATCAACGCGCCGAACGTTGAGGTGCTTTACAGCCCGGCGGACTATGGAGCGGGCGGCTAGATCGTCGAGGGCGAAGCTATCGCGCACGGAAGGCGGATCGGGCGCATCCAGCGCCTCTTGCGCAAAGCATGCAGGGCGCGCTCGCCCGGGGCGCCGCCGCCAAGCTGTTGCGGCTAAGGCGCGCTATCTCTTTGCCGAAGCATTGGATTCGCCCGAAAACCGGTATCCATTTTTCGGTCCGGTGCGCTAGCCCATAGCATTGCCCACAATGACCTTCTGACGTTCACAAGCAGCCGTCCGGTGCGCGAATGCTTTGCGGTAATCAGCATCGGAGTAGAGATCGATCAGCGCCTGAAGATTGGGGTAATTTCCGACCGCAATGATGTCCCACTCTTCTCTCGGACCTAGAAACATTCCGCCAAATGGACCAACAAACAGGAATTTCCCGCCCACTCTTTCCATGGTTGGAATGCTGACCCCGGCATAGGCGTTGAAGGCGTCCTGACCGGTGGCCTCTGGTGCGCCGGTGATCAGGGTCGCTGCTGAATAGTCGGCGACGTGACGCAGTTTGAAAAAATTGATGAGGGTGATCTCTTCTTCCGGTGGTCTGGCGACAATGCTGCGCCATTGCTCATTGGTCGGTGAGCTCCCATCGTTACCGTTGCCATACCATTCTGTGAATTGTGCTGCTTGAGTTTCCATAGTGATGGAATTCCTACATAAATCCGTTATTTTTTACGTCTGTAAAGAACAAGGATGCTTTACATATGTCAAGAAAAAAGGCGAGTGGCGTAACCCGGAATGAAATTCTTGATCGCGCCTGGGATCTGATTTCGAAGCAGGGCGCTGACATTTCCATGAGCGAAATCGCATCTGCATCTGACGTCAGCCGGCAATCGGTCTACTTTCATTTCAAAACGCGGGGAGGTCTGTTGCTTGCGCTTGTTCAGCGTGTAGACGATCGATTCGGGGTTAAGTATGACTTCTTCGCGGCAATGGAAATCGAGGATCCAGTCAAGCGGTTGGATAAATGCCTGACGGTTTGGTTTGACTTTGCGGTCAAGATACATCCGGTCGCAACAGATCTTGTTCGTCTGCGCAAGACGGACACAGACGCCGATGCGGCCTGGAACGATCGAATGGCGGATCTCAGAGAGTGGGAGCGTCAACTCGTACTATCGCTTTCGGGCGACAACGTCCTTGCCGGCGACTGGAATATCGACGACGCGACCGACTATCTATGGGCGAGTTCATCGATACAGGTCTGGGACATTCTTCGCTGTGATCGTTCCTGGAGCGCAAACAAGATCTCTACCGTTCTTAGGCGATCCATAGCGCGGAACCTTCTTGACTAGCGCCGGGAGGTGTTAGGGCGGTTTTGCGGAAGGGCCGGCGCCGGATAGCACCGGCCCATATTCGGTCAGTCGACAATGTGTCCCGCCGAATGGTTGATCATGGTTCCAGACAGAAAGGCCGCCCTATCCGACGCCGCAAAGGCGAAGATGGCCGCAGTATCGTCCGCTGAGGGCAGCTTTTTGAGGGCGGTCTTGTTCTGTTCAATGAAAGCCTTCATCTCGCCAAAGCTCATGCCCATGTTGGATCCCATTGTCGCAAAAGTATATTCGATCGTCGGGGAGTCCGGCATTGCTTCGGAGCGGACGCCGAGCACTCGGACGCCTGCCGGACCATATTCATGCGCCAAAGATCGCATGAGACCCTCCGTCGCCGCGTGAGACGCGGTAAGGGCCGGAGACCATGGTGAACCGACCTTTGCAAGAGTTGAGGTATTGAGAAGGATGACGCCGCTGCCTTGTTTCGACATATGGCGAAATGCGGACTTCGCGGTTATGAATTGCGATGCTGTGTCAACGGTCAATGGCAGGATGAACTGGTCGAGCGATACCTCCGCTGCAGGCATTCCGTGATTGTATGTTGCGGGCGCAACACCTGCCATATTGACGACTATGTCAATCACACCGTGAACGCCAGCGACCTTATCAAGATATGCGTCGACGGCGGCCTCATCCGTCGCATCAAGCTTCTCACCGCTCAAGGCCTCGGTGCTGGAAGCGCCGCCGGCAAAATTCTTGCTGGTTCTAAGAACCGTCGCTCCTTCAGTGTCAAAACGGTTAGCAATATGTTGGCGCAAATGGCCTGCCGCACCGAAAACGATTGCGACTTTTCCTTTCAACAACATCGTGGTTCTTTCTATCTGCATCAATTTAACGTGTATCTGGGAAGCTGTGGGCCGGGTTGATGAACGCCTACCAGAACCGAACTTCGCCTGAAGCAGCAGAAATTAGGGACTAAGCAATAAAACACAAAAAGGCAGGTTTTTTTGATATAGGCATATTTTTGATACTAATGGATGCGCAGCGCCGATTGTAACGATCGGATTGATCAACGGCCCCTTCACGCCGGAAACAGCATCAGAATTCGGGCATATTTGACGACGAGCGTGGCTACGCAAGGCGTATGTAGATCATTGCTGTCGCTTGGTGCTGGCGGCACAGAGCGCACTTTTAGGGGCTGCTGGCGAACCGCTGTGCTGGTCGCTCCGTCATCGGCGTCTTTGAGATGAGCGCCGAACCTCTCCGCGGAATAATTTGTGGCATTTTTGCCTAACCGAAGATGATTGGAAAACTCGCCAGCGTCGAACAACCATGAGCTTTTTACAACTGCAAAAGAAAATATGCGGAGAAGATAGAAAAAATGCACCCACACGAATGTGTCGCTTTGCCCTAATGAGGCTACAATTGGACTTCTGATATAATGTAAGAACGACTTTTACAGGCTCTGTGAAATTTGGATATATTTAACGACAGAAATTATTTTTTGATATTGATTGACATTGTAACAAATATAATTCGCTTGCCATGAAGTAATATCAATATGATTATACGATATATTTTTGGTTGATATTTCACAAACAAGAGAATTTATTTAAGATTTATATTTTTTCTTGAAAAAACAGGGAATGAAACACTTTGCGCTCGGTTGAAATAAAATTGATTTATAAATTCAGGGATGCGCATGAAAGTCTGTGACACAACGCTTGTTAAGCGAGTTTCGAAAATTGGCTACATTTTGGAAAGATTGCCAAAATTATTTCCAGATGTTGTAGGAAATGTGTCTGCACGCAATATAAACGCCCGCATTTAAATCGTCGAAACTGATATGTTGCATTGTGCATGCGTTGCAGTCTAAGTAATGTCTTCAGTATATGTCGTCCCGAAATTCGCGGCATTGTGAGAGAAAAAGAAGTGTTTAATGTGCGGTCTTTCCGATGTGATCTCATAGACGATAGGCAATGACAAGAAAGCTATCGCGACCAACATCGGACACAGGCTGATGGCATACGGGGGATATAGAAATGGAAGTAGAGAGGCTGAAATTCAGCAGCTCGATGTTGCCTTCATTGAAAAAGACGCGTCCGGAATTTTTAGTTAAGATGATTTTGCCCGGCGCGGTATTGGCGTGTCTTATCTTTTTCATGACATCGGTGGACGCGGCTGGAGTGCGCCGGCTATCCGGCATTGCTGAACAGACAGGATCGTCGTTGACGCTTATTCAGTCCGGTCCGAAGCTGATTGTCAACGATGTCACAACGTCTGACAGTGGTCCCGTCGCTCTCGATCTGCAGGTCAATTACGAGGAAGTCGGCGGTTATGCTTTCTTGATGTTCCGCGGCGTTCCGGAGGAATTCAATTTCACGACGGGGTTTCGCGTCAAGAATTCCTGGGTAGTTTCGCTTCGTGACCTGGACGGCTTGCAATTCGTACCGCCGCAAGGTTTTGTCGGGGAGGTTGATCTCACGGTTCTGCTTGTCAGAAGCAAGAATGAGACCGTGGAAAGCAAAAAGATGCTGGTGAGTTTCGGCGTTTCCGAACAAGTCGCCAATGTGGAGAGAAATCCGCAGGATTTTGACGAATTGCTGACATCGGCTGTCCCGGATGTGTCTCTTGAGGAAGCGACAGGCCTGGCGCCGGCAATTCAGACCGAGCGCGAGCGGCTCGGCTTCGATATTCCAACCCAATTGCAGAATTCCTGCCAGAATAGTTGCGGCGAGCAGATACTGCAAACCACTATTGCTCACTAAGTTGGTCATTAATAATGCAGTTCCACCTGTGACGGCAGTAATCATCGCAGGGCGACCACCTAGAAAAGAGGTAATTACAGCAATAATAAAGGAAGCATATAACCCTACTTTAGGATCGACTCCCGCGATAATGGAAAACGCGATCGCTTCGGGAATCAGGGCTAATGCGACGACGGCCCCAGCTAAAAAATCTCCCT
>JAHQVI010000056.1 GCA_019634405.1 Hyphomicrobiales bacterium | reverse complement strand
GATGTTTTGCGCGAACCGGATCGCTCGCATTCCTTGATCTGAAAATGTGCTACGAACAGCGCGCCATGTCGATGGTCTATATCGCTCAGATAAAGAGTCGCGTGATCTGCCAGCTTGACAGGGCAAGCACCACGCAACCGATCATCAGCATCAGCGCTTTGGCCGGAACGATACGCACAAGATAACCGCCAATTGGCGCGGCGATCAGCCCGCCAATGACCAGCGGCACAACGATATCCATATGCGTTGTGCCGAGCGCGACGAAAAAGGCGGCGGCCGATGCCGTCTTGACGATGAATTCGGCAAGGCTCACCGATCCGATCGTGAAACGTGGCTCATGACCGCGTCCGACAAGCGTCGAGGTTGCGATCGGGCCCCAGCCTCCGCCGCCGACGGAATCGGCCATGCCGCCAATAAAGCCTGTCGGCAATGCGGCGCGGTCCGTGGGCTTTGGCTTTTTCATTTGTGGACGGCGGATGACGCGATAGAGAATCAGCAGGCCGAGCGCAGCAAGATAGGCGGAAATCCAGGGCCTGATGGCTTCCTGATCGACATTGACCAGCACCATCGCGCCGATGACCGCGCCGGTCACGCCGGGAATTGCAAGCCTCCAGACGAGGGGCCAGAGCACGTTGCGATTATAAAGATGGGACAGGCCTGCCGCACCGCAGGTAAAGATCTGGGCCGTGTGAACCGCCGCGCTGGTATTTGCGGGCGTGATGCCGAGCGAGAGAAGGATTGCCGCCGAAACGGCGCCGTAGGCCATTCCCAACGCACCGTCGACGAGTTGAGCGAAAAAACCCACAAATCCTATGAGAAGAGCCTGATCAGTCAAATGATTGACCCCGGAGCAAATGGAAGCACTGCTCACTATCAGAATTCATTGTGAAGGCAAACGTATTTTCGCCTATTTTGTTAAAAGGTTACTGAATCATTGACGATGCTGTCGGATTGGTTTTCTCGAAACAGGAAATTGAAGGCAATTCATTTCTACATTCGGCGCTACATATTGATCTTGTCTCTACCCAAAAGCCGGAGCACGCTATTGCGCCCGCTGCGCAGGAGCGGATAAAAAAAGTCGGCTCGCCGTGGATTTCGCATGAGGATCGCAAACAGCCGGTTCAGGAAACCGGAGCCGGAACTGAGAAGAGACAGAATTTCGATCGCGCGCGCACCGGCGTAATACCGTCCGCCATAGATGACCGCCATCGTTTCGTTGATGTCTATGTTTGCAGCGCATAGCTGGGCGACGGCGTCGCGGTTTTTACGCGCATCGGTCAGTTTGACGGGCCCGATCGCGTCGCGAAGACGTACCATCCGGATATAGGCGCTGCAAAACGGGCATTCGCCATCATAGATGATTTCGATTGGCGCAGGCGTCATCCCATATCCTGATCCGGGATCATGCTACAGGCGCCTGATCCCGGGTTTGCTGTATCGGCCGGGACGGTAATGCGCCTGCCATGCCCGAGCCCAATCTTAAAGAATGAATTTGCTCAGATCGGTGTCGTTTGCGAGATCGCCGAGATGCTCCTGAACATATGCGGCGTCGATCGTGATCGTCTGATCCGCTTTATCCGAGGCTGTAAAGCTGATCTCGTCGAGCACGCGCTCCATAACCGTGGAAAGCCTGCGCGCACCGATATTCTCCACCGAGGAATTGACCTGCACGGCGATATCGGCGATGGCGTCAATGCCGTCCTCGGAGAATTCAAGCTGAAGTCCTTCAGTCGCCATCAGGGCGATATACTGCTTGATCAGGCTGGTCTTCGGTTCGCGCAGGATGCGGCGGAAGTCTTCGCGGGTCAGTGCGGTCAACTCGACCCGGATTGGCACGCGGCCCTGCAGTTCCGGCAGCAGGTCGGACGGCTTGGCGACATGGAACGCGCCGGATGCGATGAAAAGAATATGGTCGGTCTTGACCGGACCGTGCTTGGTGGCAACAGTCGTGCCCTCGATCAGCGGCAACAGATCGCGCTGGACGCCTTCGCGGCTCACATCGCCTCCGACCCTTTCGGACCGCGCACAGATCTTGTCGATCTCGTCGAGGAACACGATACCGTTATTCTCTACGACTTCAATGGCTTCATGTACGACCTGCTCCTGATCGAGAAGCTTGTCGGACTCCTCGCTGATCAGCAACTCGTAGCTGTCACGCACGCTGGTCTTGCGCTTCTTGGTGCGTCCGCCCAGCGCCTTGCCAAGCATGTCGTTGAGATTGATCATGCCGACCTGACTGCCAGGCATGCCCGGAATCTCAAAGCTCGGCATGCCCGAACTGGTATCGGTAACTTCGATCTCGATTTCCTTTTCGTCGAACTCGCCGTCGCGCAGCCTCTTGCGGAAGCTTTCACGCGTGGAGGGCGAGGCGTTCGGGCCGACAAGCGCGGTGACGACGCGTTCCTCGGCCTGAAGATGGGCTTTTGCCTCCACTTCCTTGCGCTTCGTTTCCTTGACGAGACTGATGCCAATTTCCGTCAAATCACGGATGATCTGTTCAACGTCACGGCCGACATAGCCGACTTCGGTGAATTTAGTTGCTTCAACCTTGATGAACGGAGCGTTGGCGAGCTTGGCCAGACGGCGCGAAATTTCGGTTTTGCCGACGCCGGTGGGGCCGATCATAAGGATGTTCTTGGGAAGAACCTCCTCGCGCATTTCGCCCTCGAGTTGCTGTCTGCGCCAGCGGTTGCGCAGCGCGATTGCAACGGCGCGCTTGGCGTCATTCTGACCGATGATGTAGCGGTCGAGTTCAGATACGATTTCGCGTGGAGAAAAATTCGTCATGTTCAAGCTTGTCTAAGTGTTGGCAGATGACGCGCAAGGTTTTGCGGCATCAACTTTGTGAGAATGAATTGGCGCGCAGGCCGCCAGCCGATGCCGAGCAGCAGCAACGACGCGCCGAGAATAAGCAGCGTTATGGCGAAGACCGTTCCTTCTTCGATAGCGGTATTGCGGATGAGCGTAAACAGCGCCGCTCCGAAATAGAACAGGCCGGCCACCAGCATCGCCCTCCGGTCGATCAGCAATGCGATCAGGGCGACGAATGCAATCAGCGCCATGATCGTGAGCGCATCCTGCACGGTCAGGCTGGAGACGCTGTTGCTCCAGACGAAGCCGACGCCGATATGAACGATGAGTGGCGCTGCAGTCAGATGCAGCCAGAACGCATTATCGGCGAGGATGGTCTTGCGCTCCGGATCACGCAGGTCGAAATACACCGCGGCAATGAAGACCAGAATGCCAAGTATCAGAAAGACCGGCGATTCGTAGACGGTTGTCTCGTCGGGTGTGTCGAGAAAGAGGAGCATTCCGACGACGAAGGCGGCAGTCACCACCAACTGCGCCAGTGTGAAGGGCAGGCGGAAGCGCAGGTAGAACAATATTGATGCCGCCAGCGCGCTTGCCGCTCCGAGAAGCTGTTGGGTCCGGTCATAGGCCGAATCGCCGGCGTTTTCGGACGGGATCGCGCCGCCGATCGTGTGCAGGATCAAATTGATCAGCAACCCTCCGGCGACGCCGACGGCAACCGACAGGACGACGCTGGGAAGTGTCAGCCGCTTGATTCGCGTAAAATATTCAGCCAGCGCCCAGGCGGCGGCGGCTGTAGAGGCGTACCAGAGGCCTTCGTACAGGATATTTGTGCTGTAGGCGATCCCGCTCAGCAGCAGAACCACGCCGATGCTCAGAAAGATGTCGTGAAATCCGCGCACAAAACGCACGGCCTCGGCGTCATGCTCCGATGGTGGACGTGTCGAGCCTGAACCCAGCCGATATTGCGCAAGAAACGCTGCGAGCTTTTGCGCATCCTCTTGTGCGATAACTCCGGCCTTGACGGCGGCATTCAGTTCATCGCTGTTCGGCATCAAGTTGTTCCACGATCAGGCTATCATTCGTATAAACGCATATATCTGCCGCGATCGCCATCGCTTTCCGGGCAACCGTTTCGGCGTCCATATCCGTTTCGAACAGCGCGCGCGCGGCCGCTAAAGCATAATTGCCGCCAGACCCGATCCCCATAATATGATGTTCAGGCTCAAGCACGTCGCCCGTTCCCGTGAGAACAAGCGTATTGACCTTGTCGGCAACGATCATCATCGCTTCGAGCCGGCGCAGATAGCGGTCCGTCCGCCAGTCCTTCGCCAGATCGACGCAGGCGCGCATGAGCTGTTCCGGATATTGTTCCAGCTTGGCGTCCAGCCGTTCGAGCAGCGTAAAGGCGTCAGCGGTCGCGCCGGCAAAACCGGCGATCACATTGCCCTTGCCGATAGTGCGGACTTTGCGCGCATTGCCCTTGATGACGGTTTGCCCAAGCGATACTTGTCCGTCACCTGCGATTACGACCTTTCCACCTTTGCGGACGGTGAGAATGGTCGTCCCATGCCAGTGGGGATATTGTGAAGATTGATTTGTCATGTTGTTCCGGCTTGAGAAATATTCGTCAGATATCGTAAACCCTGTATCGGATATCAAGTTTAAATGATCCTACGGCAAGCCGCACCGGCCGTTCGTAGGACGCCTTATGCGCGGAGATCATGGATATGCGGAAAGCGGTAATCGAACGGAAAACGAATGAAACCGATGTTTCCGTCGAGGTTGCGCTGGATGGCGGCGGGACGTACAATATCAAAACCGGCGTCGGTTTTTTCGATCACATGCTGGAACAGCTTTCACGGCATTCGATGATTGACATCAAGCTGCGCGCCAAGGGCGACCTACATATCGATCAGCACCATACGGTTGAAGACTGCGGAATCGCGTTCGGACAGGCGATAAGCAAGGCGCTCGGCGAGAAGCGCGGCATTACGCGCTACGCCTCCGCTTATCTGCCGATGGACGAGACTCTGACGCGCATCGCCCTCGACATCTCCGGACGCCCCTTTCTGATCTGGAACGTCCGATTTCCGACGGCTAAGGTCGGCGAGATGGACACGGAGCTGTTTCGCGAGTGGTTTCAGGCGTTTGCACAGAATGCAGGTTTGACACTGCACGTTGAGAACCTCTATGGCGAAAACTCTCATCATATCGCCGAAAGTTGCTATAAAGGGCTGGCAAGAGCCTTGCGCGCGGCCATCGCCATCGATCCCGCGCAGGCGGCGGAGCTGCCAACAACAAAAGGCATGCTTGGCGGTTGAGGTTGAGCCGCGGGCGACGGAGCTAACAGGGGTAGCCCATGCAAACATATACCGTTTACGAAAAACGCGTTGCTTCCGACAATATGAACGAACGCGCGACCGATCTGGTTTTCGTTCGCGAGGGGTTTGTCTACCTCGCCTTGTTCATTCCCGCGCTCTGGCTGCTGTTTCACGGCCTCTGGCGCGGCCTTCTGCTCTATCTGGCGTTGAGCATCGGCCTGGTCGTGGCGCTTACGGAGCTTGGCGTGACCGATCAGATTGTCGGCTTTGGGGGCCTGGTCATCAATCTGATCTTCGCCTTTGAAGCCCGTGATATTCAGCGCGCCGCAATTGAACGCAAGGGCTACAATATGCGGGCAGTTGTATCGGGGCGAAGTCTGGAGGAATGCGAACGGCGCTTTATCGCCGAATGGCTGCCCGTCGCCAGGCGGGAACGTGAACGGCTCGCAGCGGCTTCCATTCCCGGGAACGGCGGAAGCGAAGGCGTGCCGCAAACTTCGGTTCCGGTTATCGGCATGTTTCCTTCGCATGGTGGGTGAGACGTGAAGATTGCGATTATTGATTACGGCTCCGGTAATCTGCACTCGGCTGCCAAGGCGTTCGAGAGGGCCGCGCTTGAAGCTGAGACGGGGCACGACATCCTGGTTACCTCCAACCCGGCGGACGTGATCGACGCGGAACGAATCGTTCTGCCCGGCGTCGGCGCTTACGGGGATTGCTGGAGCGGACTGAACGCGGTCGGCGGCATGGTCGACGCGCTGAAGGAAAGCGTGCTTGTGGCGCGCAAGCCGTTTCTGGGCATCTGTGTCGGCATGCAACTTCTGGCCGAGCGCGGATTCGAGCATCGCGTGACCGAAGGGCTGGGCTGGATCAAGGGCGATGTCAAAAGGATCGAGCCGGATGATGCGTCACTCAAGATTCCGCATATGGGCTGGAATACGCTGCGGGTCGTCAACGATCACGCGCTGCTGGAGGGCATACCAACCGAAGCCGATGGCTGGCATGCCTATTTCGTGCATTCCTACGCGCTGATGGGAGGCGATAGCGCCGAATTGATCTCGGAAGCGGATTATGGCGGGAGCGTAACGGCAATGGTTGCGCGCGACAACATTGCCGGAACACAGTTTCATCCCGAAAAAAGCCAGAAGCTGGGCCTCCGGCTGATCGTCAATTTCCTCCGGTGGCGGCCGTAAGCAGGCGAGATTCGCGCGCCGCAGCGGGATGCGACAGGACATTGGCCAGCAGCTTGACCGGCGTACGCTTTGTTGTATTCGCGGCTGCAACATGGCAATGAGCTGGCGGGGCAAGATCCATCGCCACTTCGTCACGGCCGATTTCAAAAATCACAAGCTTGTCGCCGGAAATGAGATAATCGCTAAGGATTTGCCGGATGTCTTCTGCTTCGAGGCGCGTTTCGACAATCCAGAGATTGGCAAGCGGATGAGCCCAGTCCTCGCCAAGCTGCTTGATCTGAGAGGTAAAGTCTGAATAGTTATTTGCCGGACGATAAAGGTCGTACGAAATAATGTAGCGCTGCATGGATCCCCACGTCGTATGAAACGGGATTCTTGACAGCTCCATGACGCGGGACAAAAGGAGCGCTTGATTAAACGCGCAACTCAATCACAAGAATCTTCCAGAAAGTCTTGTTTAATTTTAGGCAAATATTAACCCATGATCCTCTTTCCGGCTATTGATTTGAAGGACGGCCAATGCGTGCGGCTCCGGCAGGGGCAGATGAGCGAGGCGACCGTCTTTGGCGATGACCCAAGCGCACAGGCGGCGGCCTTCCAGAGATTGGGATTTGAATATCTCCATGTCGTTGATTTGAATGGAGCATTTGAAGGCGAGCCCGTTAATGCGGACGCAGTGAGAAAAATCCTCAGCGAGCTGTCTATCCCGGTGCAGCTTGGCGGCGGAATCCGCAATCTCGGTCACATTGAAAATTGGCTAAATGAAGGGGTGGCGCGTGTTATTTTGGGCACAGTTGCCGTCAGGAACCCCGATCTGGTTCGTAGCGCGGCGAAAGAATTTCCCGGGCAGGTCGCCGTCGGTATTGACGCGCGCGACGGTATCGTTGCGATCGAAGGATGGGCCCAGACCAGCGAACTGACGGCGGTCGATCTGGCGAAGCGCTTCGAAGACGCAGGCGTTGCGGCGATCATCTACACGGATATCGCCCGCGATGGCGTCTTGACGGGCCTTAACCTCAGCGCCACGGCGGCGCTTGCGCAGGAAGTGTCGATCTCTGTCATTGCGTCGGGCGGTCTTGCCAACATAGAGGATATCAAGAAGCTTGTGCAGCCTGAATATTCCATGCTTGGCGGCGCAATCGCGGGCAGGGCGCTCTATGACGGTCAACTGGATCCGCAGGAAGCGCTGATGCTCGTCGCCACTGCAAACCGGGAGCGCCAATTGGCGAAAGACAGCTCATGATTAAACGCAGTCCGATCACCCCGTCTCTTTATGCGTCTGACCTGCCCATGACGATCCGTTTTTATACGGGAAAGCTCGGTTTCGAGCATATCGCCTCCTACCGGGACGAAGATGGCACGGAGATCTGGGCCGAGGTTGCGCGCGGCGATGCGCGGATCTGGTTTTTCACGCCGGCATTTGACGAGTTCAAAAAACCGGTTTTCAGTGGTCTGATCTATATCTTCGTTGACGATGTCGACGCCTTTGCCGCCGGTCTCGACGCTGATATCAAGACGCGCTGGGGGCCGGAGACGCAGGACTATGGTTTGCGCGAAATCGGCATTGAGGATTGCAATGGCTATCTTCTGTGTTTTGCCAAGGATGTTTGAGCGGGAGCGCCTCGCTGAATGACGTTTGCCCGGCTGCTTTGCCATGCGCAACTCTTGGCCGCACTCTGAGCTATGGAAAACAAACGCGCCTTGTCCT
>JAHQVI010000055.1 GCA_019634405.1 Hyphomicrobiales bacterium | reverse complement strand
TGTGTTACCGCAAGGGATACCCTTGATGTTGAATTCGGCCGCAACTTCATCATGCAGCTCCTGGCCGCCGCCAAACTTCATCCATGCGTCGATCTCGGCGTAGACCATGCCAAACGGAACCGCCGTGAAATATGCCCAGGCAGGATGCTTGCCCTTCCAGTAATAGTCGGCGCCGATATAGGCTTGGGAGTTACCGGCGGAAACTTCGTCGAGAGAGTCGAATGCGCCGACCTTTTCGCCAGCGGCATAGTAGGTCACGTTGATGCGGCCTTCCGTCAGTTCGGAAATCCGTGCAGCAAGACGCTGTGCGCTGATGCCAAGACCGGGAAAGTCACGGGGCCATGTCGAAACGATAACCATCTCTGTCGTCGACTGCGCAATGGCAGGAGCCGCAAGGGTTGCCGCAGCAGCAGTTGCACCGGCTGTAGCACCGGCTTTTCTAATAAATGAACGGCGGTCGATCATCCAATACCTCCCATGGAATGACATCAATTGGGTCTTAATAGAAAGCTAATCTCTTATGCCATAACAAGACCTGCGCATACGCTACTTTTGATCACATGAAGACGCAATCACTAGAAGGTTCTATTCAGCGAGTTAGCTGCATTAATTTCAATCATTGACCAATTTGCACTTAATAGGTGCAATTACAGGCATGCTGCGCGACCGTCACTGCGTGGATCGCTTGCGCCTTCGATCAATCCGCCCGGATGCAGAACGATACCGCCAGCATGTCCCATCAGTTCGGACATAGGAGAAACGACGTCGATATCGTGGCCTGCCTTGAGCAATGCGTCGTAGACCGATGGATCGAATCCCTGCTCGATTTTGAGCTTGGTATTGTCATCCCCCCAGCGGCGGCCGAGCACCCAGCGCGGCGATGATATGGCCTGTTGGAGGTCCTGGCGGTAATTGGCATAGCGTGTGAACAGCGTCGCTTGAGTCTGCGGTTGTCCGTCGCCGCCCATCGTTCCGTACACCACTCTTCTGCCATCTGAAAATTCTGCCATTGCGGGGTTCAGCGTATGGAACGGTTTTCGTCCCGGCTCCAACTGCTGAAGCGAACCGTCTTCAAGTGTGAAGCTGGTGCCGCGGTTCTGCCAGGTCACGCCGCTTTCGCGCAGGACGACGCCGCTGCCGAATTCCCAGTAGATGCTCTGGATGAAGCTGACCATCAGGCCGCTGGAATCGCATGCGCCCATCCAGACCGTGTCGCCATTGGCCGCGCGCAGATGCCAGTCCGACGCCCTTTGCATATCAATGCGCCCGACCATTTCCGCAATGCGCTCGGGCGACAGGAAATCCGTTGCCGGAGACGGCATGTAGGACGGGTCGGTGACGTAGTTGTTGCGGATGTAGAAGGCCTGCTTTGTGGCTTCAACAAGTCCGTGAACATAGTCGTAGCCGTCAGCCTCGGAAATATTGAGCCTGTTGAAGACGCCGAGGATCAGGAGCGAGGCGAGACCCTGCGTCGGCGGCGGGAAATTGAACAGGCGCGTGCCGCCGGTTTCGAGCTGGAGAGGGGGAACGATCCTGGCCTGATACGCTTCAAAATCCTCGATACGGAGCGGGCTGCCGAGCCCTTCGAGATCGCTGCTCATGCACCGGGCGAGATCGCCGTGGTAGAAGTCCTGCAGGCCTGCATAGGCGAGCCGCTCGAATGTCGCGCGAAGTCGGGGGAAGCGCTGGATGTCGCCGCTGGCGGGCACTCTCCCGTCCTTCAGAAACGCGTTGCTGAAACCCGGAACGCTTGACAACTCGTCCGCTTTTGCCCCGACCGCGCTGGCCTGACTGCCGGTAATGGTGACGCCATCGCCCGCATAAGAGATGGCGTCCTCGAAAAGACGGCTCAGCGGCATCGATCCGCCCGCGTTACGCGCGATTTTGAGGGCCAGCTCCCAACCGGCAATTGTGCCAGCAACGGTCAGAGCGGCGAGAGGTCCACGATCCGGTATGCGTTGATGGCCCTGATTGGCATAGAAATCCCGCGTTGCATTCATGGCTGCGCCGCCGCAGGCATCGATTGCAATGGGCTCCTTGCCTGGCTGAGAGATCAGCCAGAAAGCGTCACCGCCAAGGCTGTTCATATGCGGATAAACAACGGCGATACTCGCAGCCGCGGCGACCATGGCTTCGATCGCGTTGCCGCCTTCCTGCAAAACCCTCAACCCGGACTGCGCCGCCAGATGATGTGGAGCGGTAACGCAACCCTTCAGAGACTGAGCAGCGTGTATTGGAGTCATGACTGACCTCCCTCAATCATTATTGTTAGTCTGAAAGCGTCTGTATATTAACCCGGCCGGGAAATTTCCCATACAGTTTCGACTGTCGCATAATCATTGTAACCGCAGCGGGCGATCGGTTGCGCCTTGGCCGTGTCGAAGCGCCCGTTGGAAATGAATTCGTCCTTGATGTGGGTTGCGACGACCTGACCGAAAATGACATAGGTGTCTGTGTCCTTGCCATCGAGATCGGTCAAAGTGAGGCTTGAAATCACTTTGCATTCAAGCGCCGCCGGGCTTTCCTTTACGAAAGGCGGAGCGATCAGGCGTGACGGCGCCATTGTCAGCCCGGAAATTTCAAACTCGTTGACCATTGCATCCAGATTCGCCGAGGATCGGTTCATCTTTTCCGCAAGCGGGCGGGTGGCGAGGCTGAAGGTGAATTCACCGGTTTCGACGGCGTTTTCGGCGCTGTCTTTCAAGCCTCCGCTGGAAAAAGCGATGATGTTGGGTCTGGAAGACACGGCGTTGAAAAACGAATAGGGCGCAAGATTGACATTCCCCTTCCTGTTCTGGCTGCCGATCCAACCGATTGGCCGTGGTGCTATAATGGCCTTAAAGGGATCGTATGGAAGTCCGTGCGATTCTTCAGCGGTATAGAACAAACTGTCGTTCCTTTGTCTGCAATTCCTCTCTGACAGCTTATCGCTCCAGCCAGCAATTTCCACAAATGAAACGATGTGTGTGAACGTCCGAGCTCACCGCGCCTGAGTAAAATGATGGGGCGGCATGATCCCTGGTAATGTGTTAAATATCAGAGATAGAATAAAAGATTTTGCATCTGATATTTTTTGCATCCTGAGATCGAAAGACTTGTTGTCATCTGAATAAATGGCATTCCAAAGGGGATTTTGTATGTGGAGTGCCTAGCAAATGAAAGTAAATCTTTTGTTCTGTCGATTTAAACCTATGATATTTGAATCATTCTAAGAAATTAAGGAAATGCATATCTAAATTCAGAAACGGATTAGCCATAATTTAGGTTGATGTTTATTCACAGCATGCGTATTTTTACTTATTGGCGTTTCACCCTTGTCGCAATAAGGCCATAATATAGTTATAATTCACTTTACTTGCAAAATTTATGTGTACTAATTCTAACAAGATTTTCTGGGGGGAAAAAATGTTGGAGCAAGATTATTGCGGTTCCGATACTCTGTCTTCAGTTGCTCCTGTCGTGGAAGTAAATAATCTTTGCAAAAAATCGGGTTGTGATTCACTTATCCGCAATCTGTCCTTTCAGATCAGTCGCGGCGAAATTGTTGGCGTTGTTGGGCAGCCGGGCGTGCGTCCAGACATCATGCTTGACCTTCTCTCCGGCGTCGTCCCCCCAACTTCAGGACGCATCGTCATCCATGGCAAGGATGTAACGCATTTTCGTCGCGAATGTCGCTTCCGCTGCGGTATAGCGCAACTGCTTCCCACAATTGCGCTTGTTCCGCATTTTACCGTGATTGAAAATATTCTGCTGTATGGCGTTACGCGCGTTCGTCCGTTGTTTCCAAGGCAGGGAGGGCTGACCGATGAGGAGAAGGCGCTGAGTCTGCTGAAATGTGCCGGTCTTGCCGAGAGAGCGAAGGATCACACGGAAGAACTCGATACGCACAGCAAATGGTTGCTTACCATTGCAATCGCGATGGCGTCCCGCCCTTCATTGCTGTTGCTTACGGAATCCAGTGTTGGCGCGACGGCTCCGCCAGCGACATTCGACGTGCTTCGGCGTATCGCCAGGCAGGGAACATCGTTGTTGATCATATCGCGGTCATGGCACCCGATCATGGAAGCCTGTAACCGTATCGAGGTTTTGCGCGAAGGCAAGGTTCTCGCCACAAGCGCCGAGACGGACGACATACCCGTCCGTGAAATCGTCGGCCTTGTCGCAATGCGCCATATGGTCAAGTTCGATCACAGGATCTTCAAGTTCAGACGCCTGTTGAAGCGGGGCTGGCTTCAAGGTCGAACGCTGCGGCGATCAGAGCGCGCGTATAATCCGACTTCGGATTGCTGAAGATTTCTTCAGACGTTCCTTCCTCCACGACCTTGCCTGAGCGCATGACAATCACATTATTTGCAAGCGCCCGAACCACCCGCAAATCGTGGCTGATGAACAGATAGGCGAGTTTCTTGCTCTTCTGCAATTCCCGCAATAATTCGACGATCTGTGCCTGAACCGAAACGTCGAGCGCACTGGTGGGCTCATCGAGCATGACGAACTTCGGCCCGAGGACCATGGCGCGTGCGATCGCAATGCGTTGGCGCTGTCCACCTGAAAATTCGTGCGGATAACGATCCTGCGTTGCCGGGTCAAGCTCGACTTCGATCATTGCCTGCGATACGCGTTCCCGCCGCTCGTCATAGGGCATGTCAGGATTTTGGATGATCAGCCCTTCTTCGATGATCTGGCTGACCGAAAGGCGGGGCGACAATGAGCCATATGGATCCTGAAACACGATCTGCATCTCGCGCCGCAAGGGACGCATCTGCTTGGTGCGCAACTCATCAATGCGCTTGCCGACATAGGCGATCTTGCCCTCGCTTGAGATCAGCCGGAGAAGCGCAAGGCCCAGGGTGGTTTTGCCCGAACCGGACTCGCCAACCACGCCAAGCGTCTGGCCTTCGCATAATTTAAGCGACAATCCGTCCACAGCCTTGACGTGATCGACGGTTTTCTTCAGAAGCCCGCGCTTGACCGGAAACCAGACCTTTACATTTTCCGCTTCCATGATAACCGGCGCGACCGGATCGGGGGCAGGCGGACGCCCCTTTGGCTCCGACGCCATCAGATGCTTTGTATAATCATGCTGGGGATCTTCGAAAATCTGTTCGACCGGGCCGCGTTCGACAATCGCGCCATGACGCATCACGCAGACGCGTTCGGCCATCTTCCGTACGATACCGAGATCGTGAGTAATCAGAAGCATGGCCATGCCGAGATCGTTTTGCAGCTCTTTCAGCAACTCCAATATCTGCGCCTGTATGGTGACGTCGAGGGCCGTTGTGGGCTCGTCCGCGATCAGGAGGTCAGGCTTGTTTGCAAGCGACATGGCGATCATCACGCGTTGGCGCTGTCCGCCGGAAAGCTGATGCGGGAAAGACTGAATACGCTGGGCGGGATCACGGATGCCGGCCTGATTGAGCAACTCGATCGTTCGCTGTGTCGCCTCGGCATCGTTCATGCCCTGGTGCAGCTTGAGCACTTCGCCGACCTGCTTTTCAACCCTGTGCAGCGGGTTGAGCGACGTCATCGGCTCCTGAAAGATCATGCCGATATCGTCGCCGCGAATATTGCGTAACTCGCTTTCGGTCATCTTCAGGACGTTGTGGCCCTTGAACAAAATTTCGCCGTTCGGATGGCTTGCAGCCGGATAGGGTAGCAGGCGCACGGCGGAAAGGGCGGTCACGCTCTTGCCGGAACCGGACTCGCCGACCAGCGCCACCGTCTCGCCTTTGCCGATGTCGAAGGACACGTTCCGGACGGCGTGGTTGACCTTGCCGGAACTATGGAAGTCCACCGAAAGATTGCGAATATCGAGAAGGGGAGTGTCTTGCGTGTTCATGCTACCTTCTCTCACTGGAATGTCTTGCGCGGATCAAATGCGTCGCGCACGGCTTCGCCGATAAAAATCAGCAGACTGAGCATAATGGCAATCACGCAGAAGGCAGTCAGCCCGAGCCACGGCGCCTGAAGATTGCTCTTGCCCTGCGCCAGCAATTCCCCGAGCGAGGGGGAGCCGGGCGGCAGACCGAGGCCAAGGAAATCGAGCGCCGTAAGCGCGGTGATGGAGCCGTTGAGAATGAAGGGGAGGAATGTCAGCGTAGCGACCATGGCGTTCGGCAGCAGATGCTTGAACATGATCCGCGTGTCCGTGAGGCCAAGCGCGCGGGCCGCAGTGATATATTCAAAATTCCTCCCCCGCAGGAATTCGGCGCGAACGACGCCAACCAGCGACACCCATTGAAATGCAGCGAGAATTCCAAGCAGGATCCAGAAACTTGGCGTAATGATCGCGGCGATGATGATGATCAGATAAAGCGTGGGTATCGACGTCCAGACTTCGATGAAGCGCTGAAAGATCAGATCAACCCAGCCGCCGAAATAGCCCTGAACTGCTCCTGCGGTGATTCCGATCACGGATGAAATGATGGTAAGAATCAGGCCGAACAAGACCGAGATCCGAAAGCCATAGATGACGCGGGCAAGAACGTCCCGGCCCTGATCGTCTGTGCCAAGTAGATTTTCCGATGTCGGGCTTGAGGGCGCGGGCTCCGGCAGATCCAGGTTGATCGTACGGTAATCGTAGCGGATAGGCGGCCAGATCATCCAACCGTCTTTTTCGTGGATCAGATCCTGCACGAAGGGGTCGCGATAATCCGCTTCCGTTTCGAACTCGCCGCTGAACGCCGTTTCCGGATAGCTGACAAAAACAGGTGTGTAGAGTCCGCCATCATAGCTGAGCAGCAGCGGTTTATCATTGGCGATGAATTCCGCGAACAGGGTCACGATGAACAGGATCAGAAAGATCCAGAAACTGTAATAGCCCCGTTTGTTCGCCTTGAAATTATCCAGGCGCCGGCGATTGATTGGGGAAAGATCGAACCATGTATCCCGTTTCGCGGCTTTTGTATGCGTCTGGTCGTCTTCCGCGAAAGCCGGCGTATCGGATGTCACGCGCTTATCCATGATGAAACATCATACCTCCCGCGTCTCAAAGTCGATGCGCGGATCGATCCAGGTGTAGGTCAGATCGGAAATCAGACCGATCACCAATCCCAGCAGCGAGAATATATAGAGCGTTGCAAAGACCACCGGATAATCGCGGTTGATGATGGATTCGAACGACAGGAGCCCAAGGCCGTCCAGCGAGAAAATGGTCTCGATCAGCAGCGATCCGCCGAAGAATGCGCCGATGAACACGCCGGGGAAGCCGGCAATAATCAGCAGCATGGCGTTGCGGAAGACATGGCCGTAAAGCACTTGCCGCTCGGTCAGGCCCTTGGCGCGCGCCGTCATCACATATTGCTTCTTGATTTCGTCGAGGAAGGAGTTCTTCGTCAACAGGCTCAGAGTGGCGAAAGCGCCGAGCGCCATGGCCAGAAGCGGCAGGGTCAGATGCCAGAAATAGTCGACGATCTTCATCGGCCATGATAGCTCGTCCCAATTATCTGATGTTAGCCCCCGCAATGGGAACCAGTCCAGGAAGGAACCGCCGGCGAACAGCACGATCAGGAGCACCGCGAACAGGAAGCCCGGTATCGCATAGCCGATGATGATCGCGGCGCTGGTCCAGATGTCAAACGGGGTACCGTCCCTGACGGCCTTGCGGATGCCGAGCGGGATGGAAATGCCATAGCTGATCAGGGTCATCCAAAGGCCCAGCGAAATCGATACGGGCATCTTTTCGATGATCAGGTCGATGACGCTGACATCCCGGAAGTAGCTTTCGCCGAAATCGAAGGTCAGATAGTTGCCGATCATCAGAGTGAAGCGTTCCAGCGGCGGTTTATCGAAACCATATTGCCGCTCAAGGCTTTTGATGAATTCGGGATCGAGCCCTTGCGCGCCGCGATAGGTCGAGTTGGACGCGCTCTCGCCGCCGCCGCCATTCTGGCCGGGCGAGCCTTGAAAATCGCCTTGAGGAGATCCGCTGATCCTCGCCGTTGCGCCTGCGTCGGTCCCGCTGATTTGCGCGATGATGCGCTCGACCGGTCCGCCCGGAGCGAACTGGATAACGGCGAAACTGATGAGCATAATTCCGAACAGGGTCGGGATCATCAAAAGCAGCCGACGGATGATATATGCGCCCATATTTTGGCTCGTCTCTCGTTATTGTTCTATTTTTGCTGCTTTTTCCGCATCATACCACCAGGTATCAAGTACGCCCCGTCCATATTTGGGTTTAACGTCCGGCCATGAAAAATGATCCCAGAAAGCCAGATTATGCTTGGCCTTGTACCATTGCGGCACCCAGTAATATCCAGCGCGGAGCACGCGATCGAGCGCATTGGTGGCAACGCGGAGTTCGTCCCGGCTGCGGGCCTCCAGCATTTTGCCCATCAAGGCGTCGACGACGGGATTGGCAATACCGGCGAGATTGTAGCTGCCCTTGTTCGCTGCGGCCTCCGAGCTGAGCATGTTGAGCATGCTTGGCCCAGGCGTAAGGCTCAGGCTGTAGCGCGACATATCGAGGTCGAAGTCGAACTCCTTGAGCCGAACCTGATATTGCGCGGCGTCGACATTGGTGATCTTGGCTTCAATGCCGATGCCGCGCAGCTTCTCGGCGTAAAATCCAAAAATGCGCTCAAGGCTCGGTTGCTCCATCATGAGTTCGACGGTCAGCCGCTCGCCTTTCTCATTGACGCGTACGCCATCGCCGCTAACCTTCCAGCCAGCGTCCTCCAGCAATTTCACAGCCTGCGCGCGTACCCTGCGGTTGCGGCCGCTGCCATCCGAGACTGGAGGGGTATAGACTTCGCCGAATACCTCTTCCGGGAGCTGATCGCGGTATGGCTCCAGAAGCGCAAGCTCGGCTTCGCTTGGCATGCCGGATGCTTCAAGATCGGAATTGACGAAGAAGCTGGTGGTGCGCGCATACAGCCCATAG
>JAHQVI010000054.1 GCA_019634405.1 Hyphomicrobiales bacterium | reverse complement strand
CGCACGAGAGCGGTCTCGATACTGAAGGGCGAAGCGTCCGTAACGCCGATCAGCTTGTGATAGGCCGAATTCGCGAACACAGTCGCGCCGTCCGGGCTTGTCATCGCCACGCCATGCCCGGCATGTTCGGCATAGATCCGCGCCGGATCCTGACTTGCCGACCTCGAACTCCCGGTAAACTGCACCAGGCCGGTCGCAGCAAAAAACAGCGCGGCCACGCCAATCATCGCCAACAGGATAAACAGGCCAAAGATCAGCGGGGCGGCGTCCTCGCGTAGCAGGATCGCAAGAGCCATAGCGCCGCTCATCGCGCCCGCAACGCCAAGTACCCGGGCCGTAAGATTCGCGCCGCCAGGCTGGTGCAAGCTCAAAGGTATGGCCTTATGGATATTGGATCCGCCCTTTTTCATAGCAATTGTCATATATGATTCTTCCCCGCCAATCTCATATCCGGCCGGGAAACAAGCCTTAATAAACAGCTTGCGTGCAATGGCGCGCGCCCATCGGCGCCATTTTCGCGCATGACCGCATCATAAAGTCTGAACTTAACGGTTAAAATTGCTCACAAGAGCCGCTATAGGTCTGAGGCATCACGTAAGCCTTGCGCAAGGTACGGAATAAGGCCGAATAAAAGGATCGTCCTGCGAAAGGCGTTAATTGGGGAAAAGGCGGTTGAGATGCTGGACGGAGTTTTCTATCTTCTGATTTTCTTTTTATTTGCAGGCATTGCGGCGCTGGGTTTGTGGATCAGTTGTCAAAATACGGGTATTGATCCGACGAAGCTGCTACCCAAAAAACAGGATAGACGGCTGACGCTCGTCGAAGCCCGCTACCTCGATAACAAGCGCAAAATGATACTTGTTCGGCGCGACAACGTCGAACATCTCATTCTCACCGGCGGCCCGGTTGACATCCTCCTGGAAAGCGGGATTCCGGCTCCATCCAATTCTGAGCACGGCGTCTCAAACACGACAGCAAGCAAAGACAGTGAACGTACAGACAAAAGCGAGAGCGCTCATTCAATTCCCCAAAACGGAATGCATTCATCGATTCCGGCGCCTGTTCCAAAGGTTGTCAGCCAGGACTGACGCCGCCATCAGCCCGCCGCGGGTGACGGCGGGCTTTCTTGCGCTCTCCTTATTGATCGTTCTTGCCGTTTCCGGTACCGGCTCGGCGGCTTTCGCCCAGAACGGGGATGCGGGCGGTGTCGAGCAGAACGCTCAGGACGCCCCTCCTGCCGCAACCGGTCCCGCTGCTCCGCAAACCATAGACATCGAAACGCCTGTCACGGCCTGGAACGAGCAGATTTCTGAAATTGAAGGACGGCTAAGGGACGAGCCGACATCGCGCAACGAGATCGAGACAGCCAGAGCCGAGCTGGAGCAACTGCGCCAGGAGATCGAGGCCTACATCGAACAGCAGCGCCCGCTTCTGCCACAGCTGGAGGCCAGGCTGCAAAGCCTCGGCGATACCCCTGCGCAAACCAATACGCCGGAATTGAAAGCCGTCGCGGACCAGCGCGGCGAATTGCAAAATGGCATTGGCGCTCTCAGGGGCGCACTGCAAGCATCCGATGAAGCGCTCGTTCGCATTGACGGCCTGACCCGTCAGACAAGCGCGATGCGGCGCGACCTGTTCGAAAAACAGCTATTTGAGCGCAGCCCCAGCCCGTTATCACCCAAACTATGGGAATATATAGGCCAGGACGCGACGATCGCCTGGAAGCGCGTCAATCTTTTCACCGCCCATCTCTGGGACACGCTGATCAGCGAATCTGCATTTATTTTCGCTCTGCTGATCTCTCTCGGCCTGGCGGCGGTCATCACATATCTTGCGGGACAGCAGGTCAAAATCCTGCGGCAATGGGACGCCGAAGAGCCGCCTTCCGACTGGAACCGGCTTGAGACTGCTGGGCGGATCATTCTTCTCCGCCTGCTTCCGGCCCCGGTTGGCTGCCTGTTCTTCTACGTCGCCATTGATCAGGCCGGACTTGTCTCGCCGACCACTGGCAGCGTGGTCCTTTCGGCGATCAGCAGCATCATTATCGTCGTCACCGTGCAGGCCGTGATCCGGACCGCCCTCGCCATCAAGCACCCGAAATGGAACCTGCTGGCGCTCGACCGGCGCGCGAGCCGTTCGCTTTATTACCAGCTCATGGCCCTGGCCGCGATCTACGGCGTTGACGCTTTCGTCAGCGACATCGTTCAGCTCTCCGCCCTTCCGGTATCGGTCAACATTACCCAAAGCGTGGTTTCGAGCGCTCTGATCGCCGGGCTGGTCATTTCCATCCTGCTGATCAGGAGACGGGATCTCAGCGAGCCCGGCCAACCTTTGCTCAAGATCGCCCCGCTTTATCTGCGCGCCCCATTATGGGCGGCGGCGGTGATCATTATCGGGGCTGCGCTGTTCGGCTATATCGCACTCGCCCGCTTCGTCAGCGACCAGCTTATCGTTACAAGCACGATCCTGATCCTAACCTATCTCATGATCTTCTGGGCAAGCGCATTCGGACAGTCGGCGACCGATGATCAATCTCCACTGGGCCGCGCGCTTCAGAACCGCTTCGGTCTCGACCGCCGCCGCGCAGAACAGATCGCCCTGCCGCTGACGCTGCTCGCCAAAGCTGTCATCATCATCGTCGCCATTCCGTTCATTCTTCTGTTCTGGGGCTTTGACTGGTTCGATGTCGGGAACTGGCTGCGTCAGGCGTTGTTCGGCTTTGAAATTGGCGGCATCCGGATCTCCATCGCCTCCATCGCCGCCGCTCTGTTCGTTTTTCTGATCGCCTTTTCAGGCGCAAGGCTGTTCCAGGCCTGGCTCGACCGCTCGATTCTGGAGCGCGCCGGTATCGATCAGGGGGTCCGTGATTCGGTTCGCACCGGCGTCGGCTATCTCGGCATCGCCATTGCGGCCATCATCTCCGTCTCCTATCTCGGGCTCGACTTCTCCAATCTCGCCATCGTCGCCGGGGCGTTGTCGGTTGGTATTGGTTTCGGCCTGCAGAGCATCGTCAACAATTTTGTATCCGGGCTCATATTGCTAGCGGAGCGGCCGATCAAGGCGGGCGACTGGATCATTGCGGGCGGCCATGAAGGCATCGTACGGAAGATCAGTGTACGGTCGACGGAGATCGAAACCTTCGACCGCGCAAATGTCGTCGTGCCGAATTCGGTACTGATCTCGGAGAGCGTCAAGAACTGGACCCTCCACAACAATACCGGGCGCGTCACCATCCCTATCGGCGTGCATTACGACAGCGATCCCGAACTCGTTCGCGACATTCTGCTTGAGGTTGCAAATGAAAATCCGCAGATCATGTCGAACCCGGCTCCGTTCGTCTATTTCCAGGACTTTGCCGATAATTCGCTGAACTTCATTCTTTATGTCTATCTGTCTAATATCAGTCTTTCGCTTTCGACGCGAACGAGCTTGCGCATCGAGATTCTCAAGGCGTTCCGCAAGCATGACATCGAAATTCCATATCCACAGAGAGATATTCATCTTTCTGAAGTAGAATGGTTAAAGAGCGCGCTGGAGAGCAAACCGCGCCCGGCCGGACGGCAAAAGAAGCCGTCCAACGAAACCCGCCCCGTTTCGCCTCCAACCAGCGGCGGGGGCAGAGGGAAACCGAGATAAGCGTCGATCCGACGCGTCAGGACAGGAGACAGCAACGTGGAAATTCTTGCCGTCCTTGCCTTGGCTTTCATTTTCGCTCCCTACATTATCGGCGCATGGGCGCATGTCCGGGCGTCGCGTCTGGAGGCGCGCAACAAGACGCTTGCGGATGAAATCGCGGCGTTACGCAAGGAGCTCGCCCTACTGCGCACCAGCGGCGGCATCGAGGCCCGGCCTGAAGCGCCCCCTGAAGAGGCAACCGAAACCGCTCAGACGGTCGCGCCGGAGGACACTCAGGACACATCCCCTGACGAGGTCGTATATACAACGACCGAGGCTGCCGCGCCTCGTCGTCCCCATATCGCTTTCAGCCGCGAATGGCTTGAGCGCCAGTTCGGCGCGGTCCTGCCGGTCTGGATCGGCGGTGTCGCCATCGCCTTTGCAGGCTTTTTCCTGGTCAAATATTCCATCGACAATGATCTGGTCGGCCCGCAAATGCGCGTTGTCCTTGGCGCTTTGCTCGGGGGAACCCTCCTGGCGGCAGCGCGCTGGATCGGTTCGCGAAACGCCGTAGAGCCAAGCGGCCGGATCATGCAAGCGCTCAATGGCGCGGGTCTGGCCATCTTCTACGTCTCGGCCTATGCCGCAACGGCGCTATACGGCCTGGTCACCCCGTTCTTTGGATTTTCGCTCATTGCGGCCATTACCGGCCTTGCCGTTTTCCTCTCGCTCCGGCACGGTCCGCCCATCGCGCTTCTTGGCATGGTCGGCGGCTTTTTGACGCCAGCGCTCATGGGATCGGGCAACCCGTCAGCACTGACATTTTTCACCTATCTGTTTTTCGTCTTCGCCGCCCTGATGATCGTCATTCGGCAACGGGCGTGGTGGATCCTCGCCATACCGGCGCTAATCGCCGCTTTCGGCTGGGTGCTGGTCTGGATCCTGTCCGGCGGCACGGGCGGGACCGAAAATATCTGGCTAAGCCTGTTTTTGATCGCCGTCGCCGCAACGATCGTTCTGACCACGCGCGAACGCTACGCGGAAGATTTCAGCGGCGTTACCGGATGGCGCGACCTGTTTTCCATGCGGCGTACAGCCTTGTTCCTGAACGTCTTCAGCATTGCGGGAGCCATGGCGCTGATGGCCTGGATCGCGTTCGAATCCAGCTTTGGATATCAGGAATGGTTGCTTTACGCAGCGCTCGCGCTTGGCGCAATTTCCTTGGCCTATTTCGCCCCTGCCCTGTATGGCTTTGCGCCCTGGGCAGCGATGGCGATCAACGGCGTGATGCTCGCCGGATGGTTTCCGCAGGAGAGCAGCGCCTTGCTGACCGCGCTGATCGCGTTCGGGACGCTCTATGTGCTGAGCGGCTTCCTGCTCATCACCGGCTCGGTAACCCCGTTGCTCTGGGCCGGCCTGTCGGTCACCGCGGCGCTGGGTTACTATCTGATCGGCTTTTTCAGATTGACGCCGAGCCTTCCGGCGCCAGAACCGATCGCAATCAATATTGCGCCTTCCACCGAGCCGTCGGAGCCGCTGCTTGACGAGATCCGCGAAGTGGCTGCGAGTATACCGCATGAATGGGCCGTCGCGGCCATGGGACTGGCGCTGGCATTTCTGCTTGCGTGCATCTGGACCGTCCGGCGCTTCCCGATTTCGGCGACGCGCGACCGCGTACTGGCCATCTATGCGCTTGCAACCACGGCTTTCATCGCGCTGGCGTTCTTTGTTGAAATGGACCCGGAATTTCTGCCGGTGGCGATCGCCGCTGAGCTTCTTGCAGTCGCCTGGGTTTCGGCCCGCACGCAATTGCCGGCATTGCGCCCGATCGCCATGCTCCTCGGCGTTACGTTCGCGTTTCTTCTGATCCCGCAAATTCTGTTGCTGGCGCAGCTTTCGCTCTATAGCATTTTCGGCATCGAATGGCGGGTTCAGGAAACCGTCCCCATTGTTGAATTTCCTCAATTTCAACTCGCACTGCCTGCAGCCTGCTTTTTCCTCGCCGCCTATCTCCTGCGCCCGCATAAGGACGCAATATTCGTGCGCATGCTGGAGACCGCCGGGATCGCATTGATTGCGCTGTTCGGGTTCTACGCCACCGCGAAGCTGTTTCATCCGGGCGAGAATGTGCTCTTCGTCAAGGCCAGCTTTCTGGAGCGGGGCGTCATTACCAATGTGCTGTTTCTCTACGGCTTGGCCTGTCTCTATATCAGCCGGTTGTTTGCTCGCACCGCATTCTTCCAATGCGGCGTTCTGCTAACGGCGGTCGCCTTGTTCAGGATTGTCTATTTCGACCTGCTGCTCAAAAATCCGGTCTGGTTTGGAGGCGAAGTGACGGGGCCGCTTCCATTCGACGCCCTGGCGCTGACCTACGCTGTGCCGGTTCTTTGGTCATGGCTTGCAAGTCGCGAGATCGGACTTCAAGCGACAACCATCTGGCTGCAGCGCTATAGGCGGATCCTTGAGATATCGATGCTGGTTATGGTGTTTGCCTGGCTGACATTGATGATCCGCAAATTCTATCAGGGACCGTTTCTCGATGGCGGCTCGGCCAGCGACGGCGAATTTTACACCTACTCCGTGGCCTGGCTTATTTTTGCGCTGGCGATGCTGGTTTACGGCACGCTCAAGGGCGGGCAGCTCTTGCGCTATGCCTCGCTCGCCGTCTTGCTGCTGACCGTCAGCAAGGTCTTCCTGTTCGATGCGGGCAACCTGACCGGGCTTTACCGCGTCTTCTCCTTCCTCGGTCTTGGTTTGAGCCTGCTGGGCATCAGCTATTTCTATGGCAGGTTCGTTTTTGGCGGGCCGCCGGACACAAGCCCGCCCCCGGACGCCACGCGGGAAGCGGTGTGAAGGCCATGCCGATATGAGAGCGGGCGTCTTGAGGGATTGCCGGGATGATCTCTACCGTAGCTAAGCGCGCTGCGAATTGAACGCCCTTGGCGATTCCGTCCAGGAATGGCAGGCACCGAAGGCCTCGGACCGTAACCGGCTCAAACAGCATGCAACTTGTACTTCTCCAGAAGATCGATGATGAGTCCCATCGCCTGAACGCGGTGCAATGTATGGATTTCCTGGGCCAATTCAAAGTCGCCATTGCGAATGGCCTCAAGCACGCGGCGGTGGTCGTCATTGGATTTTGTTGGGCTGGGCCGCATATAAAGCGTCAAAGCGCGCGCCCGTCTTGCCTGATCATTGTAGGTTTCGCAAATTGTAGCGATCCGCTTGTTGCCCCCTAAGCGCAGCAACTCCCGGTGAAAGGTCTCATCGGCCTGCGCCCAGGCCTCCCGGTTGTCCGTTTCGAGCGCGATGTCCATATTGCGTATAGCTGCTTCCGCGGCTTCGAACTCCTCTTCCGGAAAACGTTTTTTGGCCGCCAATCTTGCTGACAGCGACTCCAGGACCGTCAAAATCTGGTAGATTTCGCGCATGTCGTCGACCGACAGAGGAACGATCTTGACCCCATGGCGGGGTCGGACCTCAAGAAGCCCCTGCGCTTCAAGAATCAGCGTTGCTTCGCGGACCGGGGTGCGGGACATTCTAAGCTTTTCCGCCAGTTCGCTTTCAAGATGGCTCGACCCGGCGGGCAGCTGGTTTTCAAGAATCATCTGCTTGATCGTACGAACAGCCTGCTGCGTGTTCGACTTCGCCTTGGGGGCGGCGCCCACCTTATCCGCGGGTGGGTTGGCCATCTCACACCTCCAAAACCTGTCCGCATTGCGCAGAGCGATAGACCGCCTCTTCTATCTCGATAACACGCAAATAGCTTTCGGCGTCATTCTCGATCGCTGCGCCATGACGCACCGCGTCGACGACATGTTTTTGCAACGCATACACACAATCGCCTGCAAATCCCTGCCAGTTCCGGGCAGCAAGCACAGCCTTACCGTTGACGTCGCCAAAAGCCCTGTGAGTGACCGACCCGTCGCCAGCGAGCGTCAGAACGCCTTCGGTTCCCTCGACCAGGCATTCACCGAGCGTCGTACGGTGAATCTCCGCGGCATGGTCAAGGTGACGATTGCCGTCGAACAGCGTGCGGACGCCGTTGTCATGCGCAAAAAGAATGTGGCCGGCGTCCTCTCCGGCGATAACCGGGTTCATCTTGCGCAGATCCGCAAACACCCAGCTCGGGTCGCCCGCCAGAAAACGGAACGTATCGATCCAGTGCACTGCTGTCTCATGGAC
This sequence comes from Hyphomicrobiales bacterium, assembly GCA_019634405.1. GTDB lineage: Bacteria > Pseudomonadota > Alphaproteobacteria > Rhizobiales > Rhodomicrobiaceae > JAHQVI01. Next base: position 15,306 of record JAHQVI010000054.1, on the reverse strand, counting down.
CAGAAACCGCGGCATGGTCTGGAAATAGGGCTGGCGGTCCAGATAGGCATTGGCTCCCTGACCGTCGCCAGTCCGCAGGCGGAAGGTTATTTGATGCAACCTACCAATTGAACCGGCGGCGATCTCATCGCGGATCAGACGATACCATGGCTGGAACCGGAAATTCTCATGCACCACAACCGTCATGCCGTTTTCGCGGGCGAGCGCAACGGCTTCGCGCGCTTCCTCAAGATTGCGGCAAAAGGGTTTCTGGCAGATGACCAGTTTCAGCCCGTGATCAATGGCGACGCGCAAAAATTCGAGGTGGGTTTCAGGCGGAGTGATAATGTCGAGCATGTCAGGCTTGGCCGTCACTATCATCTGCGCCAGATCATTGAAAGCGGGAAGCCCGGTTGCCGCGGCGTGCTCAAGCGTCCGCGCCATTGCGCCGACCGGTTCCACACCGTCCAGCCTGCGCCATGCGTCGTAATGAAACCGGCTGAAATAGCCTGCGCCGGTGCAGGCAACCCTGATTGGTTGGTCTTTTGCGATCGTGATCAATTCAGATAGCTCCCGACGACTTTTGCGAAATCATCTGTTGTAGCCGTTCCGCCAAGGTCACGTGTCAAGGCCCTTCGTCCGCTTATAGCAGCGTGCACTGCCGCTCGCAAACGCTCCCCGTCTTTCAGGACCGCCTCCATCTCATGCTTGTGTCCAAGCCAGTCGAGCATCATCGCAGCCGACAGGATCATCGCAGCCGGATTCGCCAAGCCCTGCCCGGCAATGTCAGGCGCGGAGCCATGGCAGGGTTGGAACACGGCCTGATTGTCGCCGACATCGGCTGACGGGGCCATCCCGAGCCCGCCCATGAGACCGGCGCCAAGATCCGACAAAATATCGCCGAACATGTTCTCGGTAACCATGACGTCCATCGACCACGGCTTCTGTACCATCCAGAGCGCGGTGGCATCCACATAGGCGTGTTCGGCGGTAAATCCGGGATGCCGCGCGGCCTCCTCGTTGAAAATCTTGCGGAAAAAGGCGAATGCGCGAAACACATTGGCCTTGTCGACGCAGGTAACCTTGCCCTTGCCGCGACCGCTTGCACGGCGCTGCTTTGCCAGCTCGAAGGCGAAACGGAACAGCTTTTCGCTCGTCTCTCGGGTGATGACAAGCGTTTCGCGCGCTTCGTTTTCGCTGATCTCGCCCTTGCCCTGCGACCAGAAAAGCCCTTCGGTGCTTTCGCGGATCAAGACAAAGTCGATGGATTGTCCTTCGGGAATTTTGAGCGGGCAATACTGGCCTGGATAAACCGTCACCGGGCGAACGCCGGCAAACAGTCCGAACTCCTTTCTCAGGTCGATTTGCGGCGAGATTTCCGTTCCGTCCGGATAGCGGACATTCGGCAATCCCATCGCCGACAGCAGGATTGCATCGGCGTTGCGCGCGCCTTGAAGCGAGCTTTGCGGAAGCGACTCTCCGGTTTCCGCATAATGGGTGGCGCCGGCGGGGAAACTCTCAAAATTCAGCACGTAGTCGCCGCCATTGGTACCGAGTTGTTTCAAGAGCTCTATTGTCGGCTTCATGATTTCAGGTCCGATACCGTCGCCTTCAAAGACCGCAATGTTAAAGCCGCGTGGCATGTCTACCTCTCAAGATTGGCTCAAGGGATTATGAGCCATAGGTATATGGAAGCAATGCATTTGACAACGTATAAATTAACGTATACGCAATAAATGTCTATAGGAGGAGATGGTAACGTATACGCAAAAGGCGTCTATAGGAGGAGACATAATGAGACGTACGTTCCTAAAGACCGCGCTTACCAGCGCTGCGATGATTGCCTTCATTCCGTTTGCCAGCGCGCAGGACTATCCCTATCGCGACATCACCAACGCTGTCGTCTGGGGAGCAGGCGGCGGCACCGACACGATCAACCGGATGATCATGTCCGAAATGGAAAAGCACCTGCCGGTCAAAATCAGTGTCATTAACCAGACAGGCGGCGTCGCCGGTTCGAACGGCATGGTTTACGTCATGAACCAGCCGGCAGATGGATACACCCTCTCAGGTATTTCAGAATCAAACGTCACGGCGGCCGTACAGGGCGGTTGGGACAAGAAATTTAACTTCTGGCATCCCTTTATCGTTGGCGGCTCGCCCGATTTGATCTCAGTGCCCGCCAACTCGCCCTACAATACGCTGGAAGAGCTGGTCGACGCCGCCAAGGCTGACCCTGGATCCATTCCCGCTGCGGCGTCCGGTTCCGGCTCGATCCATCACCTCAACCTGCTGGCCATCGAGAATGGCAGCGGCGCGAAGTTCAAATTCGTTCCCTATAAGGGCTCCGCTCCGGGTCAGGAAGCCGCCGTTGCCGGAGAAGTTGCCCTGGTCGTGACATCGCTTGCCGAGCAGGCCGCTCTCATCAAGGGCGGGCAGTTGAAGCCTCTTGCAATGTTGACGCCGGACGCCGTCACATTCGAGGGCAAGGAAATCCCATCCGCATTCAGCATCTATGACGGGTTGGACAAATATCTGCCGCTCAAACAGGCCATCGGCTTTGCGGTTGCCGCGTCCGCACCCGATGACGTCAAGACGAAACTGACGGAAGCTTTTGAAAAGGCCATGGCATCCGACACGGTCGCCGAATGGGCCAAAGCCAACAATTACGACATTGGCGGGCAGTCAGGCGCAGAAGCGTCGGCGATCTTCACGAAACTGGAAAGCACGTTTGCCTGGACCCTGCATGAGCTGGGCGCGGCATCGGTTGACCCGGCAACGCTTGGTATCGAGAAGCCCTGACACACTTCCAACTACAGTGACATAGCCGTAATTTGGCGGGCCGCAAGGGGAATACGGAACCCATTCCGTTTCCCTTGCGGCTTCAGAGTTAAGGAACATGCGATGTCTGATGATGACAAACGCATATTGCGGGCGCGCGATTTCTGGGGCTCGATCGTCCTGATACTGACGTCGGTTTTCTTTCTCATCGAAACCCGAACAATCCCACTTTTCGAGGGAAGCTCTGCGGGTGTGAGCGGCATCCAGTGGTATGATTCCGCCGCTATCGTTCCCCTTTGCATCTTTACCTCGCTGCTGCTGCTCGGATGCCTATTGCTGGGCATATCGATCCGCGCAGGTGGAGCAGAGCAAGCGCTTTCCGCTGTAGGGCTGGGATGGGACCGCTTCGAAGCCATTCGTTTCAGCACCATCATGGTGTGCCTAAGCGCCTATATATTCGGCCTTGTTCCGCGCGTCGACTTCATCATTGCAAGCGCGCTGTTGCTTTCGTGCCTGATCTGGGGTTACACGTCCGGCTCGACGAAGCGCATGGGCCTTGTCGCTGCGATTATGGCGCTGGCAGCCACTCAGGCCCTCGCCTTTAACGCCTCGCAGGCGCTTTGGTCACGCTACAATGACGACTATTTCACGCTGGCCGTGTGGGGCGCGCTTGTCATTTTCATGCTGGCGACCGACGGTGCAAGGCGCATGACGCGCGCCGTCCCTGTGATTTCCGTCATTGTACCGCTCTTTCTCATCATGGCGATGGCCTTCGGCTTCCGCCAGAACGTGCCGGCGAGAACCGGTCTCCTTTTCAAACAGATCGAGTATCACTGGTTCGTGACGCTCAAACCGTTGTGGAATTCTTGAGATGGATTTCGTTCTTGCCCAATTTTCGGGATTTGCAGTCGAATTTCAGTCGCTGCTGGCCGATCCCGCTACCTATGTCTACATAAGCTGTGCGATGTTTCTTGGTATCGTGTTCGGCGCGCTGCCGGGTCTGACCGCAACGCTTGCCGTGACCATTCTCACCGGTTTCTTCGGCAACAAAATCCCGCTCGATTATTCGCTGATAGCCCTTCTCGGGGCCTATGTCGGCGCGATCTATGGCGGGTCATATCCATCGATCCTGCTTAACATCCCCGGCACGGCCGCGTCCGCGGCGACCGCAATGGACGGTCATCCTCTGGCAAGATCGGGCCGTGGAGCCGAAGCGCTCGGCCTTACGACGACCGCCAGCTTTATCGGCACGTTGATCGGCACCCTTGCGCTTTTGGTGTTCGTCTGGGCGCTACTGCTGATCTCGCGCAACATCGCAAGCCCTGAAAAGGCGATGCTTGCCCTTTTCGGCATTCTCTTATCTGGCACGCTGATGAGCGAGGACCTTCCGATGAAGGGGTGGATCTCCGGTCTGACCGGTCTCGCCATGGCGATGGTCGGCCTTGATCCCATCCTGTCCGAACCGCGCTACACATTCGGATGGCCGTATCTGCTGTCCGGTTTTCAGGTGGTGCCCGTCCTCATGGGCGCTTTCGCCGTCCCCCAGATCATTGAGGGCCTGCGGGCGATGAACATCGGAAGGGCCATCGATATCAGCGGGCGCATCCTGCCAAATTTCAGGCAGGTTATCCGCCGGCTACCGACAATTGGCCGGTCAGGCGTGATCGGCACCGGCGTCGGCGCGCTGCCCGGAGTGGGTGAGGACGTCGCCGGCTGGGTCAGCTACGGGGTTGGAAAGACAGTCAGCAAGGACGGCAAGAACTTCGGCAAGGGATCGATGGATGGTCTCCTGTCCAGCGAGACTGCCAACAACGCCTGTATCGGCGGGGCGCTCATTCCGTTGCTCGTGCTCGGTATTCCCGGCTCGCCTCCGGCTGCTGCGCTCATGGGCGCGTTCATGATCAACAATGTGATCCCGGGCCCCACGATTGATCCGCACATTATCCTTCGGGTGGTCGCAATCCTCGTATTGGCGTCGTTCACCATGTTCGTCATGGGCTTGTTCATGGCGCGTATCTTCATCCAGGTGCTACGATTGCCGCCGACGCTCTTCCTGCCTGTCGTCATGGTGCTGACAACAATCGGATCATTTTCCGTTGGCGGAGGAATCAATGATCTGTATCTGATGCTTGCGGTCGGCGCCGTGGCCTATTTCATGAACCTGCTGAAGTTTCCGATCGCGCCGCTCGTCATCGGCGTCATTCTCGGCAACCTGTTTGATGAAACCTTCCGCCGCTCGCTCTTCCTGGCGGACGGAGACCTGTCGGTCCTCGTATCACGGCCCGTGGCCGCGACGCTGGTTATATGCAATGTCTTGCTCATAGCCAGCCAGATCCCGATTATACGCCAATTGTTCGCACGCCTGTTCAACCGTACAAAGCTGGTAGGAGCATCCTGATGGCCTATGCTGTTTTCGTTACCTTCCGTATCAAGCCCGGACAGATGGATGCATTCCTTCCGCTAATGGTCGCGCAAGCGAGAAACTCTATCGAAAATGAGCCTGCATGCAGCATTTTTGAAGTCTGGCGCATGCAAAACGATCCGGACATTGTACAGCTTTACGAAATCTATGAGGATGAAGCAGCTTTCCAGGCGCATCTGGCCAGCGAGCATTTCCTGACCTTCGATGCAGCCATTGGCGGCATGATCGCAGAAAAGAGCTTTTCTTACAGCTCTTTAAGGATGGTTTGATGCAGGACTGTGTACGCAACAAACTCTGGCTGGGCGCGATGCAATTTGGCGCATCGGCCGATGAAAGCGCGGCGCATGAGATCTTCGAGATTTTTCAGGCCTCCGGCGGTGTGATGATCGATACGTCAGACAATTATGCGGACGGAAAGAGCGAGCTCATAACCGGCAAGCTTGTTTCTGCGGAGCGGCAACGTTTTTTTCTGTCGAGCAAGGTCGGCAATCCGGCCCCTTCCATCAGCAATTCGGGCGGTCTTTCCGCGCGATGGATAAACGAAGCGATCAAACGCTCCCTCGACCGGCTGGGAACGTCCTATCTCGACCTTTATCTGCTCCATCAGGAAGATGACGGCACACCGCTTGAAGAAACGCTTTCCGCAATCAAGGGGCTGATGGAGGCAAAACTCGTTCACAATTGGGGATTTTCCAATTTCAGGCCCTGGAAAATCGCGGAAATGGTCCGCATTGCCGATCAGATCGGACTGGCGCGCCCGCTTTGGGCGCAGCTCTACTACCATATGCTGAACCGCGTGGCCGAGGCCGACTACCTGCCGGCCTGTGCGCATTTCTCGATCCGGACGGCAGCCTATTCGCCAATGGCGCGCGGTGTGCTGACCGGTAAATATGCGGACGCAGCGCCACCGGAGGACTCCCGCGCCGCCCGGGGCGATGCGCGCCTTCTGGAAACGGAGTTTTTGCCGGAAACGCTTGCGGCTGCGGCCTCTGCGGCGCGCTATGCACAGGAGCGCGGCGTCGAGCCGGGGGCTCTCGCCATTCAATGGGCGCTCGCGAACCGCCATATTGGCTCCATCGTCGCCGGACCAAGAACACCCGAACAGATGCAGAACTATCTGGACGCTCTGGACTGCCCCTATGCGGATGCTGATGAACGCGTCCTGTCGGCGCTTTGCAATCCTGGCCAGATGGCGACCCCCGGCCATTTCGATCCGCGATATCCGCTGACCGGGCGCGTTACAAGAACAGATCGCCGAGGAGCACCCCGATAATGGAACAGACCTGGAACGTCATTGCCGTCAAATATGCGGAACGCAACAGCCGCACCCGGGCCGACAGCTTCCTGTTTGACGATGATCACGCTTCACCACATGAGATGGACTATTTCGTCTGGGTACTGAAGTCCGGCGAGCAGACGATTGTCGTCGATACCGGATATGACATGGCGGAAGCGGAGCGCCGTGGCCGCCCGATCCTTCGCAATCCGGCCACGGCGGTACAAGCTGCAGGCGTCGATGCGGAAACCGTGGACACGGTCATCATCACGCATTTGCATTATGACCATGCCGGAACGCTGGGCGCTTTTCCCAATGCGCGCTTCCATCTGCAGGAAGCCGAAATGGCGTTCGCCACGGGGCCTTGCATGTGCGCCGGGGTGATGCGTGCGCCCTTTACCGCACGCCATGTCTGTTTGATGGTCGAACGGGTATTTTCAGGCCGCGTGATCTTTCACGACGGGGACGGCCATGTCGCGCCCGGCGTAACGGTTCATCGGGCTGGCGGACATTCGCGCGGATTGCAGGTTGTGCGGGTCAAGACCCAAAGCGGCTACCTATGTCTGGCGTCCGACGCTTCGCACTATTACGAGAATTTCGTGAAGCAGAAAGTCTTTCCGATTGTCGTCGATCTTGAGGACATGATCAGGGGCTTCGCCTTGATACAGACACTCGCAACCCGGCCATCGCTGGTCATTCCCGGGCATGATCCGCTGGTTACCCAACATTTTGCGCCGCACGGGACGTCCGGTTTTGCATGGCGGCTCGATACAGGTCCAATCAAACCAATTGAGGGCGTTGAATGATACTCGGTTGCATTGGCGACGATTTCACGGGTTCAAGCGATATTGCCAACACGCTGGCCAAGGGGGGCATGCGTGTAATGCAATATGTCGGCGTGCCGGAGACCGAAGCCTCCACGGACATTGACGCCGCCGTTGTGTCGCTGAAAACACGAACCATACCGGTGGAAGACGCTGTGCGCCAGTCGCTCGATGCGGGGCGCTGGTTGCTCGCCAATGGATGCCAGCAGCTCTTTTTCAAATATTGCTCGACATTCGACTCCACGCCCGAGGGAAATATCGGACCGGTGACTGAAGCGCTTGCCGAACTGGTCGGCGAAGACCACATCGTGATGTGCCCGGCTTTCCCGACCGCCGGCCGGACCGTCTACCAGGGACATCTTTTCGTCTTTGACGCGCTGCTCAGCGAAAGCGGCATGAAAGATCATCCGCTGACGCCGATGACCGACCCGGACTTGCGGCGTTTCCTGAGATTACAGACACGCCAAACAGTCTCGCATCTGCCCTGGCAGACGATCAGCAAGGGATGCAATGCAATTTCCGCGGCGCTGGCTCAGTGCGAACCCGGCATGGTGATCGCAGACGCCATCGAGGACCGGGATCTTGTCGAGCTGGGCAAAGCGCTCGCATCGCGCAAGCTGATGACCGGTGGTTCAGGACTTGCGATCGGCCTGCCCAAAGTCCATCTCGGCGCCGCTTCCTGCACGAATTCGCCTTACGCACCGACCAGAACAGGGCGCGGCGTCATACTGTCCGGATCTTGCTCCATTGCAACGAGGACGCAAATTCGCCGGTTCATCACCGATGGCGGCATAGCGCTGGAAGTTGATGCGCGAGATGTTTTGTCGGCGAAGACAACGGCGAGCGACGTCTTCAACTGGGTGCAGGCGCAAAGTTCTGCGCCGCTCGTCTTCACCTCCGCCGAACCGGCGGTCGTTTCGGCGATCCAGAAAGAGTTCGGGGTCGAAAAAGTCGCTCATGCTGTCGAAGGTTTTTTCGGCGCGCTTGCCCGTAATCTGTTCGACAGCGGTTGCCGGCGCATCGTAACCGCTGGAGGCGAAACTTCCGGCGCAGTGGTGCTGGCGCTCGGACTTGACGCGCTGCGCATCGGGGTTGAAATCGCGCCCGGCGTCCCGGCAATGCATGTCGCCGGCCAGGACATTCACATTGCGCTGAAATCAGGCAATTTTGGCGGCGAAAGTTTTTTCCGTGAGGCGTTAGAGGCGCTCGGCGGCGTCTGACGCAGAATCGCGCCAAACGCTTCTTCCTTTTCGCCAGGAGGTTTTACGATCGCGGGCGGGCTGTGGCACTGAACGACCGGCGAGTGGTGAGCGGAATTGCGTATGGGGCAGGTGGCGGCATGTGCCGGAGAGGCATGCGCCCACGGCTTCTTTTCGGCAAGCTCCATCGTTGTCCATGAAGACCGGAACCAGAGCATTTTCCGTTCACACAGGCACACGGAAAATGCTCTGGACTCTTGTTTTCACACGCTTTCCGGGCGGCGAACCGGAGCCGCTTCGCCTGAAAGCGCTTTAATCAAAAGCCGGATAATCGACCCGATCGCCAGGCTTGACGCCAAGACGGTCGGCGCTGCCCGCTATCATCTCAATCACCGCCAGCACATCTCCCTGCGAACTGATTGATGTTTCGGAAAATGGCTGAGTATTTTTTTCGATCCGATGAATAACGCCGTCGGCGCGTACGAAGAACATATCGAGTGAGATGTAGGTGTTCTTCATCCACATACTTAGCGAACCGGATGTATCATGAAGAAAGATCATGCCCTCATCACCACCAAGCGAGCGGCGAAACATGAGACCGACACTCCGCTTGTGCGACGTGTCCGCAATTTCGACCATTATGCGATGAGAACCGGAAGAGGTGACGAAGGTCAGCGGCTGTTTGTCAAATACAGGCGCAGCTGTCAAGGAAGCCACACTCCAAAAAAGAAGCAGCAGGGTGGCCAAGACCACCCCGCCGGTAATTCTAACTGCCCTGATCGAGATCAGGTCAGTGCGACGTAGGGAAAGCGGAGGATACTCCATCGGGTTTCAACTCGGCCGCCATTAAACCTTTCGAACCACGTCCGTGCCGGACATGAACGATCTGGCCGGGCCGCAACTCAGCGAAACCATAACGTCGTAACGTTTCCATGTGAACGAAAATATCTTCCGTTCCTTCACCTCTGGTCAGGAAGCCGAATCCTTTGATCCGGTTGAACCATTTGACCATCGCGCGTTCCCAATCACTTTCAGGCACAACCGTGACGTGGGTTCGCTGAGGGAGCTGGGAGGGATGAACAGCAGTACTTTCATCCATACCGAGAACGCGGAAAGCCTGCAGCCCGCGGTCTCTTTCGGTTACTTCACAAACGATGCGCGCACCTTCATATGCAGTCTGATATCCGTCGCGACGCAATATTGTAACGTGAAGAAGTATATCCGGCATGCCATTATCGGGAATGATGAAACCATACCCCTTGGACGCGTCGAACCACTTTATTTGGCCGGCTACGACTGTGACGTCGACGCCTGATTGCTCGGATGTTTCACCGAACGAAGAGACAACTGGAGGTAATTTGTCCCCCATTTTGAAATCCCCCGCTTTTACTTAAACGTTATACCAATTTGCTTGATCACGACTTCCGCCAAGTCACGATCTTTGCAAAACGTTGTTGGACCATACCATTCGCCGCCGTGCTTACCAGAGAAATTTCCGCTAGGTTGGATAAGTCGGCTGTCACGATATCCGCAACTGCATTTGACTGCCTGTTGTGAATCAAGATAAATCATTGATTTCTATTCTTTTTATTCTCCATTCGATAAATTGGGCATTATGCAAAAATACATTGCAAACGCACCCATACGCAACCGTATGGATTCTTATACAACCCTCAGGCGAGCCACTAAACCCCAATTTTGGCGAATCAACAGACTACGAACAACTGATTCTACGCTCGCACGCACTTTCCCTCATAGGAGCCTATAATAATTATGGCAGGATCTGGCGAAATTAAGGAACGTCGCAGCTTTCCATCGATTTACTAAAAGATTGGGAATGTGATGATTTTTTGAAATGCAAATCGCATTGCTCTTCCACCGCTCGCATGTCTAAATTTCGCGGAAGCTTGTAACCGACAAAGAGGGCCGAATGAAATATCTGCACACGATGGTACGCATAACGGATATCGACCAGTCACTGGACTTTTACTGCAACAAACTCGGCCTGGTTGAACTGCGGCGCGTCGACAATGAGAAAGGCCGTTTCACGCTGATTTTTCTTGCAGCGCAAGGGGATGAAGACGCGCAGGTCGAGCTCACTTATAATTGGGATCCGGAAGTCTATTCGTCAGGCCGCAATTTTGGCCACCTTGCCTATCGGGTTAAGAATATCTACGAAACCTGTCAGAAACTCATGGACGCAGGCGTGACCATCAATCGCCCGCCCCGCGACGGCTACATGGCCTTTATTCGCTCTCCCGACAGGATTTCCATCGAATTGCTGCAGGAAGGTGACAGGCTGCCGCCGCAAGAGCCCTGGTCTTCCATGCCAAATACGGGCGAATGGTAAGTCCAAAAATAGATAGCCGGTGGAGGGCACCGACGAACTTTGCAACGTCCGCCGCCCTATTGCCGGCGCAAGGCGTGTCTTCAATTCAGCGCCAGCACAAAACTAGCACCGGCCGCCCTGAAAACGCTTGAAAGCTGACCCAAAAATGTGCACCAGCGATAGGCGGGCCGCCAATGCTGTCCGCCTACAGTAATTTGCATTCAGCGCTGCACATGTCCGCCACCCGGTGGGGATGAGCGCTGGTCATTTGAAATCGATCAACGAAACCTTGTTCATTTAAGGCCAATTGAATGAGGGTTGATTCAATATCAGGATCACTAACGTGCTGCGTCTGCCACTCATGCTGAAAGCTCTAAATAGTTCCATCGTATTTCTGTTCGCCGTCGTATCATTCGCCAACGCAGCGCACGCATTGGAATGGGCGCTGAACAAGGCGCAGAGCCGGATCTCTTTCGAGATGGTTGCGCCGGATGGATCGGTGACCGGACAAATAGAGCAGTTCGAAGCCGAAATCCGCTTCGATCCCGATTTTCTCGACATATCGGAAGTTCGCGCCGCGATCGACATGAACACCGTTTCAACCGGTAATACGGCCTATGACGACATGCTGCGCGGTCCGCAATGGTTCGATACGCAAACCTATCCCATGGCAGGCTTCATCCTGTCCGCTCTGCATAAGAGTTCGACGGACGGGCATTATATGGCTCAGGGCAATCTGACCATTCGCGGCGTGTCCGCTCCCGTCGCCATTCCGATAAACATCCAGATCGAACGCGGCGATGCTCGCGTTACCGGCGAAACGGTGATCGACCGGCAGTCTTTCGGCGTTGGCGCCGAAGAAGGCGCGCCCGGCGATATCGTTGTCTTGCGGATCGATGTCCTGGCGACCAGCCTCGTCAATTGATGCTCCGCAAATAACCAGCGCACCATGTCTCTCAATTTTAATGCTTTTTTAATTAAATGAGAGACGGTGCCGCATGATTGTCTCATATTGATAGGAATGTGCAAAAGCTAGGATTAGGAACGATTTCACCTCTGAGGTCATGCGTGTTTGAGTGGATCGAAAAACTGTTCGCATCGTTGATCGTTCTTGTGATGCTTTTTATCCTGCTTCTGGTGGCTTTTCCCGACAGGCTGTCCGAAATCTTCGGCACCTCGCGGCCATCCGTGGCTGAAAAGCCGAATTCGGATCAGGATCTGACCGGCCCGACGGCTCTGCCAAAAGGCGACGTCAAACCGCAAAAGACGGTGGGACGCCTGCCGGACAGCTCCGATAATCAGAAAGCGCTGTACCGCTATATCTATCGCGACAAGCCTTATGCGAGCGAGCCCGTACCGGTACGCAAGATTTATGTGGAAACCCGCCGGGTCGTTCACCACGAGCCCAAACTTTATGTTGAGCGCTCACGGCCGGAGCCGCGCTATTCCAGGGCGCGTGAAGATTGTGGGTTCGGGTCGTGCCTTTGCAATTGCCGTAAGCCCTACTGGGCAGCCGCGGATTGGGACGACGAAGATGTGGAGTGCTGGTAATATCGTCGCGCAAACAAAAACGTTGCCGTAGCAGACTACGGCAACGTTTATTGATTGATAGGCGCAAGATATAAAGCGACGCTGCTTATCTGACGCGTCGCGTCGGGATCAGCATGAAAGCGGGAATATGATCGCCCATGCCAATCACGGTCGGCTCTTCCCGTTCGCGGCGGCGGGGCTGGTTTCTCCGCTGCGGCGGCTTCTTCGCGTCTCTTGCGGCTGAAGCAGTTACGTTCTGCGTTGCCGTCTCAGATAGCGCTGCATTATGACCGTTCTCATTGTCGGCCGTTACAAGAGCAGTCTTACCATTCACTTTGTTGTCGTCTCCCGCTGAAGCAGATTTGCAATTCACTTTGCCTCCAGAGCCGGCAAACATACGCCGACCCGACTTCCTCCCGTTTTCAGAACCGGCTTTTGCGCTGCGCCCACGCCGGCCTCTGCTCTTGCGCGCCGCTAGAATCTCATCCTGGCTCGGTTCGCCGTCGAGCCAGTCGATCTTCTGCTGGCAGAGTTTCTCGATCGCCTGCAGCGCGTCCATGTCGCGCGCTGTGACAAGCGTCGCGGCGTAGCCGTCGCGCCCTGCCCGCCCTGTCCGGCCAATGCGATGCACATAATCTTCAGGCGTGACAGGCACATCGAAATTGATGATGTGACTGACCTCGGGAATATCAAGGCCGCGCGCGGCGACATCGCTGGCGGCCAGATAGGCAATCTCGCCATTTCGGAAAGCGTTCAGCGTCGCAGTGCGCTCGGATTGATCCATGTCGCCGTGCAATGCGCCGGCATTGTAGCCATGTTTCAGGAGCGACTTGTGGAGGATGGCGACGTCAACCTTGCGGTTGCAGAAAATGATAGCGTTTTTGACCGTCTCGAAGCCATCGATCAGATCGCGCAAAGTCTGACGTTTCTCAGACGGGACGGACGCGCTGAATTTCAGCTTCTGCTCGATGGTCTTTGCCGTGGAGCTGGGTGGGCTGACTTCGATCCGGACGGGATCCTTGAGAAACTTGTCGATGAATTTTTTTACTTCCTTCGGCATGGTCGCCGAGAAGAAGAGGGTCTGGCGCGAGGCGGGAAGCTTGCTGACGATTTCCTCGACTTCCGGAATGAACCCCATGTCAAGCATGCGATCCGCCTCGTCGATGACGAGCAGCTGCACCCCTGTCATGAGCAGCTTGCCGCGCTTGCAATGGTCTAGCAGCCGGCCCGGCGTCGCTATGAGAACGTCCGCGCCCTTATCCAGCACGCGATACTGCTCATCAAACGATACGCCGCCGATCAATAGCGCAACATTGAGCTTGTGATTGACGCCAAGCTGGGCGAATCCGTCCGCCACCTGTGTCGCCAGCTCGCGCGTCGGCTCCAGAATGAGCGTGCGCGGCATTCTGGCCCGGGCGCGTCCCGTCTCCAGCCTTGTCAGCATTGGCAATATGAAGGAAGCGGTCTTGCCGGTACCCGTTTGTGCTATTCCGACAACATCGTTGCCTTCAATAGCGGCAGGAACGGCTTGAGCTTGAATGGGTGTTGGAACCGTAAAGCCAGCAGCCGTTACAGCGTCCAGAGTCTTTTGACTGAGGCCAAGTTTATCGAATGTCATAATCCGCATGTCTACAGGATTAAACTGCAAACTTTTCGAAGGTTGTGTGACAATGCGCGTATGCAGGCTTAGTAAGCAGTGTCGACATTAAGATGTGCTTTCGCTATGTCAAACACTGTCCTGCACATATACACGCGTTATATCGTGGATGATGCAATTAAACAACGCGACCAATATGCGCGAAGTTCCATCCCGCGCGGGACCCATTCACTCGAAACAAGCCCATTATGGCAAATTTCATCAAGGTCCGGTACAATGGACCGCACTCGGCTACTGATATAAAGCATTACGGCAAAAATTCAACGACGTAATTCTTCTCTTTACGATCAGGATCAAAATAGCGGCCTGATCAACTCGTCAAGCTGGAACAAAGGCCTTGAAGCTTTGATCCGGAATTGGCCAAAATACCTTGCTATACAACAATCAGACTATGTCCTGCATAAGGACAGGCGGCAAAGTTGCGCTCGCTCTGCATAATCGAGAATGCAGGGTTCAATCACATGCGCCTACAGCTAAAAATCCAACAACAGCAATTTGCAGCAGCGGGAGGCAAAAATGGCAGGACCAGCCAATTTCGAAACACATGACGTAACGAATCAATCGTCGCCGCTTCAAGACTATAATCTTTTCACGTCCGATCGTGCCTTGTCCTGCGGCGTGGCCGTCAATGAAGCGGAATGGGCGGCCGACCGGCTAACGGCCTATGGAGCCACGCTCGGCAAGCAGGAAACGATCGAGCATGGGCGGCTTGCAAACCGACATTCTCCTCAGCTCAAGGCCTTCGATCGATTCGGCCACAGGGTCGACGAGGTCGAGTTTCATCCGTCATGGCATGCGATCATGACGCTTGCAGTCGGCGAGGGATTGCACGCAACGCCCTGGTCCCAGCCAGGCCCCGGTGCACATGTGGCCCGTAGCGCGGCACATTTCATGCACGGGCAGATCGAGCCGGGCAGCCTGTGTCCCACAAGCATGACGCTCGGCAGCGTACCGGCCCTTATGCGCGACCCGAAAATTGCGCAGGACTGGCTGCCGAAAGTCCTCTCGCGCGCCTATGACGCCAGCAACAGGCCTGTCGCCGAGAAAAGCGGCGCGCTGATCGGCATGGGCATGACCGAAAAACAGGGTGGCTCCGACGTTCGCGCGAATACGACCAGGGCCGAGCCCATCGAGGCTGGCGGCCCGGGGACCGCCTACAGTATTACCGGGCACAAATGGTTCTTCTCCTGTCCGCAGATCGACGCGCATCTCGTCCTGGCGCAGGCTGCGGGCGGAATAAGCTGCTTCTTCATGCCGAAATGGCTGCCGGATGGAACGCGCAACGCCATCCGCATACAGCGGCTTAAGG
>JAHQVI010000053.1 GCA_019634405.1 Hyphomicrobiales bacterium | reverse complement strand
GAGAATGCGCGCTGCGTTTCGATCGTATCGGTGGAAACGCCGATTACAGAGGAGCCAAGTGTCTCGAATTCCGACATTGCCTCCGCAAAAAGATGCGCTTCTTCCGTGCAGACCGATGTGAAACTCTTCGGATAGAAATAGACGACGACCGGGCCATTCTTTAGAGCTTCAGATAGCGAAAATGTTATCTCCGCCCCACCTTGCGCCGCTTGTGCCGAAAAAGCGGGCGCATTCGTTCCCGGTGTCAGTTCGGCAAAAGCAATCGATGGCGACAGGCTTGCAAGAAGAAAGCCAAGGAGAACGCGAACAATGTGTTTCATTGATAGCTCCACGATTTACAGCATTTTATATATGTAGTCTGTGACCTGAATCGGGCCAGTCAGCAGATCGTGAAGATGGGCGTGAATGATGGGGAAAGCGGGCCGCCATTTCAGGAGCGGCCCGGAGTGTTAGCGGGTTCTAGCGACTTTCGCGGAACCAGGTCAGCATGATCATGCCAAGAAAAAGCGCGAGTGCGAGAAAGCCTGTCAACATCGGGGTGTATTGCACGCCTTCCACGACATAGGCTTCCCGGTCGCTCAGACCAAGCCAGTTTGCGCCATGATAGCGTGTTGCGGATTGGAGCATTGTCAGACGCGGCATATCGCGCGCTTCCGCGCCATTCGTCCCGCCCATCCAGAATGCGCCGCCGCCGGTGGAATCCAGCACCGGGTCAAGCAGTTCCGTGGTGGCGGCAACCTTGGAGAATTCACGGCTGTTGGCCGCACCGACAAGTGCTACGGCGGACAGATCATCCATATTGATCTTATGAAGGCCGGGCTCGGACGCATCGAGCGTACCACGCCATAGCCCCGGTCCCGCCTCTTCCATCGGAACCGTTAGCGTCTCGCCGGTTGGCGTCGTGATCGTCGCCTCTCCAACCTCATCGCTCATGCTGCGGCGCTCGACTGTAATGCCCTTTCGGTCAGCGGTTGCGCGCAGATATTCCTCTTCGAGATCGGGCTCCTGCATCAGCCAGTGCGACAGGCGCCGCAGCAGATCCGAATGCGGTCCACCGCCTTCATAGCCACGCGCCCAGAGCCAGACATGGTCCGACAGGAAGGTTGCGACACGGCCTTTGCCGCGGCGCGAAAGGACGAGCAGAGGCTTTTCTTCAGGGCCGTTCATGACGACCATGCCCTCCGAAGCGGAGGAATCCACCAGACGGAACCAGCGCCCCCAATTCGGCTCGGCGTTTGGCTCCGCATTGCCGCCACGCAGATCGGCCGTTACCGGGTGGCGTTCGCCGGTATCGGTGATCTTGGGGCGATAGGGCGCTTCGATCACGCGTCCGCTTGGCTGGGCAGGAAGCACGCGGCTAAGCGGCGTTGTGAACAGGCTGAATTCGGACGCATAGTCTGAACCTGCCGCAACGAGAACTGCGCCGCCTTCGTCAACATAGCGGGCGACATTGTCCAGATAGATCAGCGGCAGAACGCCGCGGCGCTGGTAGCGGTCGAAAATGATCAGGTCGAAATCGAACAGCTTTTCGGAGAACAGCTCGCGCGTCGGGAAAGCGATGAGCGAAAGCTGATTGATCGGTGTGCCGTCTTGTTTTTCCGGTGGGCGCAGGATGGTGAAATGCACCAGATCGACGGAGGCGTCGGAGCGCAGAAGATTGCGCCATGTGCGTTCGCCCGCATGGGGTTCGCCGGAAACAAGCAGCACGCGGAGGTTTTCGCGCACGCCCTCGGCCTGCAGCGCAACACGGTTATTGGCGAGCGTCAACTCGTTCTCTTCCCCCGCAAGCTCGACCTCCATAAGGGTTGTCCCGGCGTGAGGGAAGGGGAAGGGAAGCTGTACGACCTGGCCAAATTCGACTGTGATCTGTTCCTCGGACTGGTCGGCGCGCCGAATCGTCAGGAGCGCCGGACGGGATTGTCCGCCCGCGCGGCTCGTAATCGCCCGGACCTCCACGATCTGTTCGCTGCCGACAAGGCCGAAGCGCGGTGAGGAAACGATTTCGAGGCGATTGTCGAATTCTTCGGGTGTGCCGGCAATCAGCGCATGAAGCGGCGCGTCAAAAGACAGTTTCTGAATGTCGGCCGGCACGTCATGGATCTGGCCGTCGGTCACCATGATGACGCCGGCCAGCCGTTCGGAGGGAACGTTCGACAGCGTCTCATCCAGATCGGCGAACAGCGTGGTTTCTTCCGCCGCCGAACTCGACCCTCCGGAGCTTTCGACCCAGCGAATCTCAAGATTTGGGATATTGGCGAACCGCTCGGTCAGGTCGGCGCGGATTTCCGCGCTGCGCTCGGCGCGTCCGGCAATGCGCTGACTGGCGCTCTTGTCGAGGATGACGACAGCGATGTTGGAGAGCGGTTCGCGCTGTTCCTGCTTGAGATTGGGGTTTGCTAATCCGGCAATCAGCAGCGCAAGCGCCAGGATCCGCATCAGGGCTCCGCGCCGCCCGCGCCACATGAGGATGACCGCGATGATGAACGCCAGCGCGCCTGTCCCAATCAGATAGGGCAGGGGCAGATAGGGGAGAAATTCGACGGTCCAGTTCATTGAGAGCCTTTACTGACCAAGCCGTTCCAGAAGCGCGGGAACATGGACCTGATCGGCCTTGTAGTTTCCTGTTAAGGCATACATGACAATATTGATCCCTGTGCGGAACGCCATTTCACGCTGAACCTCACCGCCGGGCACGACGGCGAAGACCGGGCGGTTCGCGGTATCGAACGCCCAGGCTCCGGCCAGATCGTTCGAGGTAATGAGAAGGGAGCTTACGCCGTCCGCTTTGAGCGCTCGCCGCTCGCCACTTTCATCTTCGCTTGCGCGCGCTTCGACCCAGAGCGCGCCGCCATGCCAGCGGCCGGGAAAACCATTGAGCAGGTAAAAGGCTTTCGTCAGCACATGGCCGTCGGGAACCGGCTCCAGGCGCGGCGTATCGAGCTTACCAATTAGTCTGTTCAGCGCTGACCACTGGCTTGAGCCCCGCATGTTGAGATTGAAGGACACATTCTGGTCCTTTGTGTCGAAGACGATCATGCCGCCCTGCTTCATATAGGCGTCGACCTTGGCGAGCGTTTTTTCCGAAAGCGGCCGCGCATCGTCCAGCACCGGCCAGTACAGGACCGGGAAGAAGACAAGTTCGTCGGTGTCGATATTGACGCCCATCGGTTCACCCGGCTCGATGGCGGTTCTTGCGGCAATGACTTTCGAAAGTCCGGACAGTCCCTTTTGGCTGACATCGTCCGTCGTCGCATCGCCGGTCAACACGAAGCCCAGCCTGTTGGAGAGCGTTGCCTGAAGCGCGAATTCGTCATTCGAGGACGAATCCTGCGCCAGCGCGACATTGGCGTTGGTCAGGCCTGTTGCGGCCGTCAACAGTATCGCGGCAACCATTGCGGCGGTGCCTTGAGCGGCGCGGCGGCGCCACAGACCGCCAGACATGAGAATGAGCGTAATCAATGCATCCATGGCAAACAATCCAAATGCTGCAAGGAGAAGCCAGGGCATAAGCGGAAACGGCTTCTCGATCTGATAGCTGAGCGATTGCGCACCAAGTCCGGACGGATCCAGCGGCAGAAGCGTGCTGTCCGGCTGCATGATGTTCAATGCCCGTGTGCGGCCTGGCTGGCCGTAAAAGCCCGGCGGATGGCGAGGGCCGGGACGTATCCCGCCTGGATCGGAGGCGGGAAGGGCGTTCGCCGTGACGGGGGGCGTGCCGAGGCGGCCATAACCGTCAAGTGTCTGCCAGGGGGTAAGAAACGCGGTTCGTGAGGACGAGCTGGCGAGAAGGTTATTGTCTTCGGAGCCGCCGGCATTACCTTCGGCATCGGATGAGCGCGCGCCGGTCACGTTGGACAGCTCGGTCGTGCGCCGCAGCATCTCGACGAACAGCCCCGAAATCGGCAGGTTCGACCAGCTCGAACTGGCGGTGACATGGAACAGCACGAGCCATCCATCGCCGAGTTGCGACGCGGTTACCAGCGGCGTACCGTCCTGAAGCCGCGCCCAGACCTGTGTTTCGTCGCGCAATTCGACGACCGGATCAGCCAGAACCTGACGGTTGACCTGAACGTCAGCGGGGATTTCAAGCCCAAAAAACGGGCTTCCCTCCTCAAATTCGGCCAGCTTTTGCGGCTCACGCCACGAAAGCGCGCCGCCAAGCGCGCGTCCGCCCTGACGTAATGGTACGGGAAGCAGCGTGTCGCCGCCTTTTTCGAGACGCGGTCCGGCGAAGCGCAAAAGCATGCCGCCTTTCTCAACCCACGCCTTCAACTCGGTCTCGGTCTCCTCGACGAGCTGGCCGATATTGGCGAGGATCATGACTGACGGCTTGCGTTCGAGAAGCGCATCGGAGCCTTGCGCGACATTTCCCGTATTCGTGACGATGACCTCGCCGTAAGGAGCCAGGGCACGTTCGAGATAATGCGTGGGCGACAGCAGCGGCTGGGCTGCTTCGCGGGCCTCGCCGGAGATAATTCCAAAACGTTGCCACAATGAACGGGAATCGAGCAGATACACAGCGCCCGCCGCGGTCTCGCTATCGATTTCGATGCGGGTGATCTGGTTGCGCAGCTCCAGCGGCAGGTTGATGGCGACCTCGGAGGACTGAGCGTCCGCACTGATTGCAAATTCCGTTTCCGCCAGTCTTTCGCCTCGGCCATTGAGCGCAATCAAGCGGCCGGATCGTGGTGCGCCGCCTGGCGATAGCAGATTGACGACAAGGCCGGACTGGGCGCTGGAAAGCGGCGCTATACCAAGGGCTTCTTCACCGACCGCGTCCGTCATGATGGAAAAATCGCCGCCATCGGCAATCTTCTGCAGGACCGCAGCAAGGCTTTGGCCATCGCCATTGTCGATCCCGTCACTCAGCCAGACAACGTTGAAACCGGCTGCATCCGGAAAGGCTTGCGAAAGCTTTGACGCCAGGCTCTCCCGGTCGCCATCATAGGGCATCGGTTCAAGACCAGCGGCTTTTTCCTGCGCATCGCCGGGCGTCAGCGGGGCCAGCGAAGCCGGATCGGTTTCCTTGTCCGCGGTTGCGGCAATACGAACGGTCTGGCCGTTGCGCTCTGCGCTTTGCAGGAGCGTCAGCAAAATGTCGCGGCGTCTTTCCCAGCGGCTCGCCGCCGTCCATCCATTGTCGACGACGATCAGCAAGTCGTTCGAGGATGTATTGGTTTGCTTGTCCGGATTGAGGATCGGCCCCGCCAGCGCGAGGATGATGAGCGCGGCTATGATCAGACGAAGCAAGGTCAGCCACCATGGGCTGCGCGCCGGGGTTTCTTCTTCCGAGCTAAGCCCGAGCAGCAATCGGATCGGCGGAAATGCAACCTGGAGCGGACGCGGAGGCGTAAAACGCAGGAGCAGCCAGATCACGGGCAGGGCGATTAGCGCTGTCAGTATCCAGGGTTGAAGAAAGCCGAGCATTCCGATGGTCATGCGGCGCCCTCCGTAGCCTCAGAGGCTTTGGCGTTATTGGCGGCCATGGAGCGGTAGTCGGACGCCTGTCCGGAAAGTTGCGTATGTAGCGCCAGCAGCGCGTCTCCGGCCGGCCGTCCGGTATGGTGAAGCATGTAGGACCATTGCAGTCGCCGGGCTATTTCAGCGACCGCTGCCTTTTGCGCCGCCAGACGATCCATATAGCGCTGCCTGAGATCTTCGGCGCGGCCCGCCAGAAGGCGTTCGCCGCCTTCAAGTCCGGCAAATTCCACGCGTCCATTATAGGGAAGCGTTTCTTCAGCCGGATCGAGGATCTGAACCAGATTTCCGCGCACCCCTTGCGAAGCTATGCGCTGGCAGGCGGCTTCGATCTGATCGGGCGGATCGAGAAAATCGCTGAACAACACGCATTCGGTAAAACGCCGGAGCACGCTTTCCGGTGGCAGGCTGGGGAAATCCTCGCCTTCCTGCTCTTTGCGCGCCAGCGATGTTGCGATCTTTTGCACGGCGTGACGTCCAGTGGCGGGCAGGTCGCCGCCCAAAAGCCCGATCCGCTCGCCTGCAACGGCCGCAAGCTCGCCGATAGCAAAGGCGAGGACCGCCGCGCGGTCGCGCTTGGCGTCCGCGGCAAGATGCGAACGGAATTTCATCGATGACGACAGGTCCGGCCAGATCCATAGAGTATGGGCGGCTTCCCATTCTCGTTCGCGAATATAAAGAGTGTCCGAACTCGCCGAACGCCGCCAGTCGATGTTCGGTACGCCATCGCCGCGTTCATACTGCCTGAACTGCCAGAAGGTTTCGCCCGGTCCCGCGCGCCGCCGCCCGTGAATGCCATGTGCAACGGTCTGGGCAACGCGGCTTGCTTCGATCAGCAACGCGGGCAGTCTTTGTGCAAGCCCATGCGCGGGAAGTT
>JAHQVI010000052.1 GCA_019634405.1 Hyphomicrobiales bacterium | reverse complement strand
TCTGGGCGCGAAAGGCGTCAATGTCATTGGCGCTCATTCGGTTGTCCCGGCCATCAGACGCGCCATAAGCGATGCGTTGCTTCAGATCATCGTTCTGCAGCGCGCGAGCCATCTGTTCCTCAAGACTGTGCGGGTACCGCCACGGCGTGTTTGTATTTTGCTCTTCAGACTCACGCGGCTCAGGGCGAGTATTGGGAGTGCGATTAAGCAGCGCGGCAATCCGCTCAGGATCGAAACGCCCCGCATCTTCGCGCCGCGCAACCTGTTTGGAGGGCTTCCGTATCAGGCCCGCAATCTGATCCGAACGGGTCTGCGCAACGTCAACGGAAGGCTTTTGCCAGCGTTCCTGATAGCGCGGCTGTGGCCGTTGCGCGCGTACGGGAATAGGCACGCCGTGGGCCGTCTCCTCCGAAATGTCCTGCGGCGGCGGCTCCTGTGCATTCAGGCCTGCCTGTTTCGGCGGCGGCAATGCCGCCTGCTTGATGGATTCGGTTGTTTTTTGCTCCCGAGGCGCCGTATCGACCGGCTCCAAAGACGGGATTACGGCCTCCGCCTTCGCTGCGCGATTGGGAGCTGTTTCGCTCCCCGCGACGCCTTCTTCACTCTCGGCAAATTTCCGGCCGCTCTTGAGCTGACTCGATTCGGACAGCTTCACAATGCTGACGGCGACCGGCTTGGACGGCGGCGATGCAGGCACGGTCCAAAAGGCGCCGAACGCCATGACAAGCACCGCACCATGCAAAACCACCGAAGCGATCAGCTCCCAACGAAGAACCATGAAATCAGTTTGCCTCTCTGACATTGGACACCAGCAGGATGCGCTCGAAACCGGCTGCATTGATCTGCCCCATCACCTGCATCAGCTGACCGTAATTCGCGCCACTATCGCCGCGCAGATAAACCGGATCCTGCCCGCGAAGCTTTGCGATGACGGATAGTTTCGCGCCGATCTCATCGAGCGAGAGTTCACGGTCCTGAAGATAGATACGGCCATCAGGATCAACGGTGATGCTCAAGGGGTTGGCGTCGGAGGGTATAGGCGCGGGGCTTGCGCTGCTGTCAGGCAGCTCGATCGGCACGCCAGACGTCAGCAAGGGTGCGCTGACCATGAAGATGATCAGGAGAACCAACATCACATCGACGAAGGGCGTCACATTGATCTCCGCAATCGGCTCATGCCGGCGTCGCCTTTTGCGCCCTCCTGCACTAACGTCAAGCCGCGCGCCCATCAGGCACTCCTTTCATTTCGAGCTGGCGTGAAACAATCGCGAGAAACTCGTCCGAAAAAGCTTCGAGACGCCGTGCGATCAGACCGGCTTCAGTCATGAATTTGTTGTAGAAAATAACCGCGGGGATTGCGGCAAGCAGGCCAAGCGCTGTTGCAAAGAGCGCCTCGGCGATGCCGGGAGCGACGACCGCAAGACTGGTCGTCTTCGATACGGCGATGGACTGGAAGCTGGTCATAATACCCCAGACCGTGCCGAACAGACCGATGAAAGGCGCCGTCGACCCGACCGTACCGAGAAACAGGAGACGCTTCTCCAGCCGCTCCATCTCGCGCGATTGGGCGATATCCATGACGCGTTCGATCCGCTGCAGCACGCCGAGCGGCGGTCTGCGTATATTCTGGGTCGAGCGCCGCCATTCCTTCATCGCCGCAAGAAACATTTCGGACATATGAGTGGGAGGCTGCTGCGAGACGACGCTGTAAAGCTGATCAAGCGAAAGACCTGACCAGAATTGCCTCTCAAACGCATCGCTCTGGTGCCTGGCCCGGGCAAAAAGAAACATCTTGTCAATAATGATCGCCCACCCCCAGACGGAGGCACAGATCAACCCGAGCATGACTATCTTTACGACAAGATGCGCTTGCCAGAACATTGAAAAGAATGAAAAATCTGCTGCTGATACGGGCATAGCAGCTCCGCTCCGATCCTGAACATTCCGGTTTTCAGATACGCTTGACGAACGCTAAGTCAAATAACCGACAGCCTGGGTACGAGGCTTAATCGCTGCAGAAGCGCGCCCCAGAACGGTCTCACACTGTCTGGTTAAGCTCGTCTAAACTTTGGAGGGAGTATCACGAAATTGCACGCATTACGCGAACTTGTCCACATCAAGCTTCGAAAAGCTCTTTAAAGCGCGGAGGAAGCCGGAGAGGCCGTCCGTCAAGCGTGACAAGGACCACCTTGACGGAAACGCGGCACAGCCGCTCCCCGTCTCGCGTCACTTCTTGCTGAAGTGTGATCGATGTGCCACCAACTGCGGCGCATTCGGTCATGACTTCGAGCATGTCGTCGATTCTGGCAGGGCGCAGATAATCAACCTGGATCGAGCGCACCACGAAGGCGGCCGGCGGGTGACCTTCCGACCCGGCCAGCAGCTCCGAATGGTGGACGCCGGTCATCCGCAAAAGATCCGTTCGCCCGCGTTCGCACCAGCGCAGATAGCTTGTGTGATAGACATAGCCGGAAAAATCGGTGTCTTCGAAATAGACGCGAACGGGCAGGATATGCCGCCGGCCCTCAATGACGCCGGAGAGTTGCGGCCAGTCTCGGTTACTCATTTACAGCATCATCTGTTGGCTGATTTTCGAACAGGAACATCTGATTGCCGCCATGCGCCATGGGAGCAGCGACGCCGAGGTGACGGAACGCCTTCATGGTCAGCACGCGTCCGCGCGGCGTACGCCCGATAAATCCCTGCTGTAACAGATAGGGTTCGATCGTTTCCTCCAGCGCGTCCTTGGATTCGCTGAGCGCGGCCGCAATGGTCTCGATGCCGACAGGGCCGCCATTATAGTTTTTGGCGATACAATTCAGATAGCGGTGATCCATACCATCAAGGCCAAGACTGTCGACTTCAAGCTGACCGAGCGCGCGATCCGCGAGGACGGTGTCAATTTCGTCCGCGCCTGCAACAGTCGCAAAATCGCGCACGCGGCGCAGAAGGCGTCCGGCAACGCGCGGCGTACCGCGGGAGCGGCGGGCGATCTCGCCTGCGCCGTCCGGCGTCATGTTGATGCCCAGCACCCGCCCGCCGCGCGTGACGATATCGACCAGCTCTTTTTCCGTATAAAAGTTCAGGCGGATCGGAATCCCGAAACGGTCGCGCAACGGTGTCGTCAGAAGGCCGGTTCGCGTGGTAGCGCCAACAAGCGTGAATTTCGCCAGATCGATCCGCACCGAGCGCGCGGCAGGACCTTCGCCTATGATCAGATCAAGCTGGAAATCCTCCATCGCCGGATAGAGGATTTCCTCAACGGCCGGGTTCAGGCGGTGAATCTCGTCGATGAAGAGCACGTCGCGCTCTTCCAGATTGGTAAGCAGCGCGGCCAGATCGCCCGCCTTGGCGATGACCGGCCCGGATGTCATGCGAAAGCCAACGCCCAGCTCGCGCGATACGATCTGCGCCAGAGTTGTCTTGCCAAGGCCGGGCGGACCCGCAAACAGGACATGATCGAGCGCCTCGCCCCGACCGCGAGCAGCGTCAATGAATACCTTCAGATTGGCGCGTGCGCGTTCCTGACCAATAAATTCAGTCAGTTGCTGCGGACGGAGACTAAGTTCGCTCTCATCCTCATCGCGCTTTTCACGTTCGATAAGCCGGTCATCCATGCGGGCGAATTTAAAGGATTCCTTCTTCGACGGAAATCTGTTTCTGGCGCGGCCGTATTCGCGCGGAACTACCGGGGCGAGTTTCGGTCATCCTGTTTGCTTCTGAGCAAATGAACGATGACAGCCAGCATCAGGGCAATAACCGAAATGGCTGCATAAATATATAATACGAATTCAAAACTCAAAACACCAATGATTCCCAGTATCATGGCGATAAGAAAAGTTAGTCCCGCAAAAACTCCTGCCCAAAGAAAAAACAACGCCTCGGCAAAAATCAAAGTTTTTACGCGAAAGCCGGATTCGGACTTTGAATCGACTTCCGTTGTAAAAAAACTTAAATATGAAAACATCAAGAACGCACCTTATTTCACCAGTTCCTTGAGCCCGTGCCGTATTAATTCCTCAGTTGATGCCTCTTCATATCTATTGACAACCGTCATGACTGCAACTGTCGCCTCAGACAGGCTATATCCCAAATTCACAAGCGCCGAAATCGTATCATTCACCTTGGTGTCTGCTTGTGTTCCCGGATTGACGCTGACCGTCGCGCCGATATTCCCCGCAGCCAGCAATCCCGGAGCCTTGTCCTTCAACTCACTGACAATTCTTTGCGCCACTTTCGGACCAACGCCGGGCGCACGCCCAACCTGCGCCTTGTCCTGAAGGGCGATCGCGCTTGCAAGCTCGCCCGGCGACAATACGCCGAGAACGGACAGGGCGACTTTTGCCCCAACACCTTGAACATTCTGAAGAAGACGGAACCAGTTGCGCTCCGAATCGTTCAGGAAACCGAACAGCTTGATGGCGTCCTCACGGACATGGGTCTCGATGGTCAATGTAACCGGCATGCCCTGAGCCGGCATCTGCGAGAGCGTCCTGCTCGCGCAGGAGACCTCATAGCCGACGCCATTGACGTCCACCATGACCCAATCCTTGCCAGTGCTGTCAACCACCCCGCGTAATTTGCCAATCATTGGTAAGGTCTGCCACGAAAATATCGGTTAAATCTATCATGTTTCGCCTGATGATCGTAGTAACCCGTAATCTACCGGCTTTATTCGGGCCGATCACCTGCCTGACTATACCACCCGGTTACAGGCTAACCCGCTTGCGCATGTTTTTTCTCTGCGGCGCAATTTCGGTCAAAGCTGCTTTCAGCGCCGCCGACTGCCTGTGATGGGCATGAGCGATCGCAATGGCCAGCGCATCGGCGGCGTCCGGCGTATCCGGCTGCGCTTTGGGCAGCAGAAAACCGATCATGGCCTTGATCTGCCCTTTCTCGGCATGGCCTGACCCCGTCACGGTCTTCTTAATCAGATTGGGCGCATATTCAGCAACCGGCAATCCCGCCCGCGCGGGCGCAAGAAGAGCGATGCCGCGCGCCTGCCCCAGTTTCAGCGGGGCGTGCGCATCGCGGTTGACAAAGGTCTCTTCAACCGCCGCCTCATGAGGTTGCCAACTGGCGATGATCCCTTCAATGCCCGTAAAAAGCTCCGCCAGACGGTCGCACAAGGCCATCGCGGCATCCGAGGTGACCGTCCCGCTGGCAATGTAGGAGAGCTTGGACCCGGAGCTTTCAACAATGCCCCAGCCCATCCGCCTTAATCCAGGATCAATGCCGAGAATACGTACCGTCATTCATGCCCCGCCGAATCATGCGTGAAACGCCATTAGATGATTGCAGGGCCAAAGTTGCATGCGCAAGCTGTTTCGCCCGCACGCAAATGACGGTGATCGCGGATACCGGTTTTCAGGCAAATCCGATGTCCAAGCGGAGAGATCGACTGCGTCAGCGGTAACCGGTAAAAGGGCCGGCCTCTAACCGCCAAGCCGCGCCATGACCTCTTCGGGAATGTCGTAATTTGCGAAGACATTCTGGACGTCATCGGAATCTTCTAGCGCATCCAGCATCTTGAGCAGGCTTTCCGCCTTTTCGTCGTCGACGCCGACGGTATTTTGCGGCTTCCATGTCAACTGCGCGGTTCTGGGTTCGCCGAGTTTTCCCTCCAGCGCCGTAGCGACTTCATGCAACGTGCTGGCGTCACAATAAAAACGATGTTCCTCTTCATCGGACTGGCAATCATCCGCGCCAGCCTCAAGCGCCGCTTCCAGCATATCGTCCGCCGACCCTGCTTCCGCCGGATAGGTGATCTCGCCAACACGATCGAACATGAAAGACACCGAGCCCGTTTCGCCGAGATTGCCGCCATGTTTGGAAAATGCGGCGCGCACCTCGCTTGTCGTGCGGTTGCGGTTATCCGTCAGCGCCTCCACAATCACGCCGATCCCGCCAGGCGCAAAGCCTTCATAACGGATCTCTTCATAAGCGTCGCCGCCCGCTTCCTCACTCTTCTTGATAGCCCGCTCAATATTGTCTTTCGGCATGTTCTGCGCGCGCGCCGCCAGAACTGCCGAGCGCAGGCGGGGATTCATGGCCGGATCCGGCATTCCCAATTTGGCCGCAACGGTAATTTCCTTCGAAAGCCGTGCAAAGACCTTGGCGCGTTTTTTATCCTGTGCGCCCTTGCGGTGCATGATGTTCTTGAATTTTGAATGGCCTGCCATTTGATGTCCGTTAGCTTGCAGGAAAAGCGGCTGGCGCGCGCCACACTGCCTCTAAAATGTGTTGAATGCGCCTAGTTATAGGCAAGAGCGGCGGAAAAATCCATAATTGAAGCGATTAGCCGATAGGACGCAGCCTTGAGCATGGGAAGTATAAGCTTTCCGCCGATCGCGTGTGAATTGAGGGAGAAGACCGAAAAAAGCAACTCATGCATGAAGGAGAGGTATGTCGTTTCCGTTACACGATCCTGATGGCGGCACTTCGGTGGCGATCAGGGAAAGATTTGCCTCAAATGTATGGGCCGACCGAATTTCGTAAGTGAGATGGTGCCGGATAGCGGTCGTCGCATATTTGTATCCGGCCTGTTTGATCGGCTCGCGGGCCGTGGCAAGCTTGTTGCGGTGCAGTCGCTCCCCCGCTTGCTGGAGCCAGCCTCCAAAACTGAAACGCTCCCAATTTTGCCGACGCATCAGGATGACGCGTGCAGCCTGCCGGAGTGGATCTTGCCTGTTGATACAGATCAATATGGGGCCTGTTATTGGCGCGCCTCAACGATGAGCGACATCAGCTTGGCAAATTCGCGCCGCGTCACGAAACGATGTTCGACACAATATTCACTTTCGCGATTTGCGCGCTTGCGGCAGGACAGGATCATCTCTTCGAGAGCGGCGTCTCCACTCTTGCTGTCATCTGAAATCAACGGAATGAAACGCTTTCGAAACTCGGTTGTATCTGCCTGGTGGACAATCACAGTATCCCACGCCGGAATAACGAAAACCGCCTGATTGCCGAGGCCCCAGGCCCAGAAAGCGCCCTCAGGAAAATTCAATTTGGGGCTGGGCAACCACCATAAATATCCATGGCCCCATCTTAAATCATCCCGTCCTGTCTCCGTATACTCCTGTACAATTCGATCTCGCCATGATGCAGGCAATATTTGTTGATCTTCGACCTTTCCATTCTCCAGAAAGAGCTGTCCGAAAATCACAAGATCCCTTGCCGACATGCGAAAAGCCGCCGCCTTATGCTGCGACCGGCTCGGCTGGTGGATGTATGACACAGCGCTCGGTGTGAAGTCCTTCATGCCCGCCTGGATCGCAATTCCCTCGTGAAAGGCTTGCGCCACTCCCATGCCGGTCCGCATCTCGAATATGCTGGTGAGCGCGTTATAATCCCAATTATTATACGCCCAGACTGTTCCGGGCCGGTTTTCCGTTTGCCCCAACCTTTGGTTTTTCTCTGCGGTCAAACCGCCTTCCGCCGCTGCGGGATGATTAATGCCCGATACGCTCATAAGCAGATGTCTCACGGTCGCTTGCTTTTGCAATGCGCCGAGCGGCATTGGCGTGTCGTCAATCTTCAGGTCTTGAAGCGTTGCGTCGAGGTCAATCTGGTTTGGCCCGGAGCCGGTATTTTGCCCCACGACGGCGCTTAGCAACGCCTTGCGAACAGAATGCGTTGCATGGAGCTTATCGAGTTTACCAAATGCACGAACTGTCTTTGTGCGAGTGACGATTAACAGAGTGTCGGAACTTAATGTGGCGGCATAGTCATAAACGGCGTCGAGACGGTCGGGAGCCCATCCCAAACGCTTCGTTTGGTCATCATCCAGACGTGAAATATCGAGGCTGCGCTTAGGGGGCGCCCCCGTAAACAATCCCCGCTCGCCTGTGATCAGAAGATAGCCAAGTATGACGATGATCAACGCCATCGCAGATATCACGCAACTGAACCAGAGCAACACTTTTCGCGGCATAGGCTTGCGTCATCCGATGATTGAAAATTGTCTCAAACATAGTCCAATACCCGGTGGATGAGAAACGCCAAATCGGGGCGCTTGACCGGACCTGGCCAGAGTCACCGACGAATGAAAGGGGGACCGGAACCGCGATATATGGTTGCAAATGCGGTGAAACCGTCACCTTTACAGCCCTTGACCTGTTTGAAGGCCCGGTCGCTGGACGGGTTTTCATGAAGCGCGATTGGCTGCGCTGGAAATTTACAACCCGGCCCTGATCTGCCTTCGAATTCCGACGCGCCATTGGACTGATCGCTATCGAATTGACGGCCCACCTTGCAAAGTCTACCTTCGCGCCGAATTATCCTTAACAACCAGAACCCGGACGGACGACCCATGACAGCGACACGGGATGCGGCATTGATCCAAGCGGCCACAGCCGCAAAAGCCTGGCCTTTCGAAGAAGCGCGCAAACTGATCAAACGTATCGAGAAACGCAAGTCCGACACGAAAGAGGTTATCTTCGAGACCGGCTACGGCCCGTCCGGCCTGCCGCATATCGGCACGTTCGGAGAGGTTGCGCGCACCTCCATGGTGCGCCATGCGTTCGAAGTGCTGACCGAGGGCGCGATCAAGACACGGCTGATCTGCTTTTCCGACGATATGGACGCGCTGCGCAAGGTGCCGGCTAACCTGCCAAATCAGGACATACTAGCGGCCCATATCGGCAAGCCGCTGAGCGCTATCCCTGATCCGTCTTCGAATGAATATTCCAGCTTTGCCGCGCATAATAACGCCCGGCTGCAGCGCTTTCTTGACCAGTTCGGCTTCGAATATGAATTCTTTTCGGCGACCGAATGCTACAAGTCAGGCATGATGGACGAGGCGCTGCTACAGATGCTCTCCGTCTATGACAAGGTGATGGGCGTCATCGTGCCAACGCTGGGTCCGGACCGGCAGAAGACCTATTCACCCTTTTTGCCAGTTTGCCAGCGCACCGGCAATGTGCTGCAGGTGCCGATGATCGCGCGCGACCTCGACGCGGGCACGGTGACCTATGCCGATCCCGAAACCGGGGAGGAGGTGGAAACGCCGGTCACGGGCGGGCGCGTCAAATGCCAGTGGAAAGCCGATTGGGCAATGCGATGGTACGCGCTTGGCGTCGACTATGAAATGGCAGGCAAGGATCTGATCGACTCGGTCAAGCT
>JAHQVI010000051.1 GCA_019634405.1 Hyphomicrobiales bacterium | reverse complement strand
CGCCCGGATTCATACAGCTTTGACTACAGCACTAATGAAAAGCGCGGGAATATTGATGTCGCGTTCAACGGTAATGCCGTGACGCAGTTGGACGTTACGCCGCCGATGAGAAAATCCAGCCGTCACGTTCCGATAACGCGCACGCATATGAAGGGTGTCGTCGACCCTTTGAGCGCGCTTGTCATGCTCTCCAAAAGTGGCCTCGACCTGTCTTCCCGGCAGGTTTGCTCGGGCCGGTTGCCGATTTTCGACGGTAACGCCCGTTATGATTTGCGTCTTTCCTACAAGCATAGCAAACCGGTCGTCAGCGGATATGGCTATCGCGGCAAAGCTTATGTTTGCAAGGTCAAGTTCGTGCCGATTTCGGGGCACAAGCAAGGTGACGAGGAAAGCGAGTTCGCCGCCAAAACAAACGGTATTGAGGTTTGGATGGTGCCGCTGAAAAAAGCTGGCATTCACGTTCCCCATCATATCAAGATCCCGACACTGGCCGGGACGGCTTATATGACGGCGTTGGAATTCGGCGTTAAGCCCGTCGATCACCAGAACGCAATGCTTGATCAATAAACCCTGTTCATTTATCGGACTTTTATTTCACACATTGCTTGTTCATGAGCATTTCCCGATATAAGACAAAGAAAATATTCGCTTGCCGGAGCGGCGTTCGCGTTCGTTCTGGTCTTACGACTTTCAAAATTTCACAGGCTGGCTCCATTCGCTATCGACACCATGCAAGCAACCGCAAAGCTTCTTTCTCCAGCCATGAGCGCTAAGACTAAGGACGAGCCGTAATGACCGAGATCGCAAACGCCCACGCTTCGCGCCGGACGGCGCCGGGCCATTCCGTGATCGCTGTTCTCGGGCCGACCAATACCGGCAAAACGCATTTGGCGATCGAGCGTATGCTCGGGCATCAGAGCGGGCTTATCGGCCTGCCGCTCAGATTGCTGGCGCGCGAGGTTTACGACAAGATCGTGGATCGGGTCGGCGAGGCCAACGTCGCGCTGATCACTGGCGAGGAGAAGATTAAACCGGAGCGGGCGCGCTACTGGGTGTGCACTGTCGAGGCGATGCCCCGCGACATCGAGGTCGAGTTTCTCGCGATAGACGAAATCCAGCTCGCCGCCGATCCCGAGCGTGGCCACGTTTTTACCGAGCGCCTTCTGAATTCGCGTGGCGTGAGCGAAACGCTGCTGCTGGGCGCATCGACGATGGAAGGTCTGATACGCGATCTTCTGCCGGGCGCGAATTTCATCAACAGGCATCGCTTGTCGAAGCTGACCTATGCGGGGCAGAAGAAGCTTACGCGCCTGCCACGACGGTCCGCCATAGTGGCGTTTTCAGCCAATGACGTCTATGCGGTTGCCGAGCTGATCCGCCGTCAGCGCGGCGGGGCGGCTGTCGTCCTGGGTGCGCTGAGCCCGCGCACGCGCAACGCACAGGTGGAGTTGTATCAGTCGGGCGACGTCGATTTCCTTGTGGCGACCGATGCGATTGGCATGGGGCTGAATCTGGCGCTCGATCATGTCGCATTTGCGGGCGCACGCAAATTTGACGGCGCTGCTTTTCGCGAATTGACGCCGCAGGAACTTGGCCAGATTGCCGGCCGCGCGGGCCGTCACCTGAATGACGGCACATTCGGCGTCACGGCCGAAGTCCCGCCCTTCGACTCCGAACTGATCAACAAGCTGGAGAATCACGAATTCGAGCCCGTGAAAATCCTTCACTGGCGTAATACCGATCTGGATTTCACCTCGCTTGACCGTCTGAAGGACTCCTTGCGCGTAACGCCGTCTTCTCAGCGATTGACGCGGGCGCGGGCAGCGGACGACGCGATCGCGCTCGATATGCTGAGCGCGGATCCGCAGATCCGCGATATTGCGACCGGTCCAGCCTCGATCAAGACGCTCTGGGAGCTGTGTCAGCTACCCGATTACCGCAAGATCTCCGCTGCAAGCCATGCGGAGCTGATCGGGTCGATCTACCAGCATATTTTGAGCGATGAAGGGGTGATCCCTGAAGACTGGTTCGCTTCTCAGGTCGCGCTTGCCGATCGTACGGATGGCGACATCGATACGCTGTCGAACCGCATTTCGCATATACGGACATGGACCTTCGTGTCGAACCGTGCCGGCTGGCTTGCGAATGCCGATCACTGGCGCGAGCGTACGCGTGCGATCGAGGATAGTCTTTCCGATGCTCTGCACGAAATCCTGACGCAGCGCTTCGTCGATCGCCGCGCCAGCGTGCTGATGAAAAGCATGCGCGACAAGAATACTCTGTATGCGGACATCGAAAAAAGCGGACAGATCTTTGTCGAAAAACATTATGTCGGCAAGCTGGAAGGTTTTCATTTCACACCGGATTCTGCATCCGCCGGCGTTCAGGGCAAGGCTGCGCGACATGCTGCGGCAAAAGTGCTGACAGTTGAATTATCCGAGCGGGCAGGGCAGCTTTGCGAGGATAAGGACGAGCATCTTTCGCTATCGCGCACCGGGGTGGTGAACTGGCGCGGTGAAGACATTGGCCGGATCGAGCCCGGCGATGATCCGCTCTTGCCGAATTTTATTCTGGTGGCGGATGAACATCTGACGGGCGTTGATCGCGAACGTATCGTCAAACGCACAAATGAGTGGCTGGCCGGTCATATCGAGATGCGGATCAAGCCGCTTATCGAGCTTGCGAAGGCGCAGGATCTGACCGGTCTGGCGCGTGGCGTTGCGTTTCAAATCGTAGAGAATTTCGGCATTTTACGGCGGGATAACGTCGCGGAAGACATTCGCGCTCTGGATCAGCAGGCGCGCGCCGAATTGCGCAAATATGGCGTACGGTTCGGAGCATATAATATTTACCTGCCATTGCTGCTCAAACCGGCGGCCGCCGATCTTCTTTTGCTCCTCTGGGCCCTGAAGCACGGGGCGAGCGTGAATATCGACCCGGCAAAACTGCCGGAACCGCCGCGTCAGGGCCTGACGTCGGTTCCGCTCGATCAGGAGGTGCCTGAGGCCTTTTATGCTGCGGCCGGTTTCCATCCTTGCGGATCGCGTGCAATCCGCATCGACATGCTGGAGAGGCTTGCTGATCAGATCCGACCTCTTGCAAGCTGGCGGCCAACGGATGCATCCTCCCTCCCGCCTCCGGGCGCGGTTGGCAAGGGCGGTTTCAAGATTCAGCCTGACATGCTCTCGATCATTGGCTGTTCGGCTGAAGAGATGGGAAATGTTCTGTTCGCCCTTGGTTTCCGCAAGGAGCGGCGTCTGGTCGAGGCCACACCCGTCGTGGCGGAAAATGCAGGCCAGCCGAACAATTCAGTCGCAGCCAATGGCGGAAACGACGCCGCGGCAAATGCGGAAGCCGTGGAAGCAGCCTCACAACAGACGGAGGAGATCCTATCGGTCGCCGGTGCGCCGAACTCGCAATGCCAGGGCGATTCCGCGGCGCAGGAAACCGTTGGCGTTATGCCGGTTGACCCCCCTGCTCAG
The DNA here is from genome assembly GCA_019634405.1 of Hyphomicrobiales bacterium. GTDB lineage: Bacteria > Pseudomonadota > Alphaproteobacteria > Rhizobiales > Rhodomicrobiaceae > JAHQVI01. The sequence goes on along the minus strand of JAHQVI010000051.1, from coordinate 2,467 downwards.
GAAAAGATGCCAGAGGTTCCCCTCATGGCTGACGAAGCCATGCCTGCAACGACGATGGACAAGGCCGAATCGGTCACGCCTGCTGAAGCCGAACCTGAACCCGAATATGAGGAAATATGGCGGCCGCGCCGTCGTGGGCAGGGTGAGAACCGTCCCCACAACCGGCGCAGAGCGGAGCCTGGCGCCGCCGATGAGCGTGGCGGTCAGCAGCAAGCGCGGCGGCATCATCGCAAGGAGGCGTCCGAACAGGGGCAGAAAACGGAGAGCAAACCCCAGGACGGACAAGAACGCTCCGCTGCGCGCCGCGACCGCCGCAAGGATGGCGAACGCGGTGGAGATCGCAATCGCGGCAACCAGTCTCGCCGCAACGACAAACAGCGCGGACATGGCAAGCCGCGTAAGGAGCCGATGGTCAAGAGCGCCGCTCCACCCAAAAACAAGAAGGTTGCTTCCAATGATAAGGATTCACCTTTTGCGGCGCTCCTTGAGCTGAAGGAAAAAATGTCGCGCGAAACGCAGGATCAGGCCTGACGCATGGTTCAAAACGGCGATGCAAGAGAAACGCAGCGCCTGGATAAGTGGCTTTGGCATGCCCGCATCATCAAGAGCCGGTCCCTGGCCGCACAGCTCGTGGCCAGTGGCAAGTTCCGCGTCAATCGCGAAAAGATTCTCAAACCCGCTTTCTGTTTGAAATCCGGTGATGTCATCACAACGGCGCTGTTCGGCAAGCTCCGTGTGCTGCAGGTCGTCGGTTTCTCGGACCGCCGCGGCCCGGCTGTCGAAGCGAGAGCGCTTTATCAGGATTTGACGCCTGAAGATCCGCCCCGCGCTGCCTGACGCCCCCCGGAATTGGCAAGCAGGATCATCCGCTTAGCTCAGAGTGCCGGCTGCGGGCCTGCTCATACTGCTCTGAGGCTTCCAGCCAGGCCATTTCCGTCTCACCGAGCTTTTTTGCCAGCACGCCGCGCTTTCTTATCAGATCCTGCGCCTTATCCGGCTGCGTCTCGTAAAGCCCTGCTTCGCCGAGCTTTGCGTCGATCTGTTCGACACTGGCTGTGAGCGTCTCCATTTCGCGCTCATACCGCTGGATCTGTTTTCTGAGTGGGGCCAGTTCAGCTCTGGCATTGGCCGCAGCGCGCCGCTGTTCCTGCCGGGACGGTCCGCCATTCATGTTTTTGGGGGCTGCGCCGCGCGCGCTACGCGCCTCACGGGCTCTCGCCAGCAGGTCAGCATTATAGCTGTCCAGATCGCCATCATAGATTTCGACCGTGCCATCCCGCACCAGCCAAAGCCGGTCGGCAGTCGCTTCGATCAGATGGCGGTCATGGCTGATCAGGATCACCGCGCCTTCATAGTCATTGAGCCCGTGGATCAGCGCTTCCCGGCTGTCGACGTCAAGATGGTTCGTCGGTTCGTCGAGTATGAGCAGATGCGGACCGGTAAAGGAGGACATGGCAAACAGCAGGCGCGCCTTTTCTCCGCCCGACAATTTTCTCGCCGCCGTATCCGCCTTCTCAGCGCCAAAACCGGCCGCCGCCGTACGGGCGCGCTTTTGCGCTTCGGTTGCGTCCGGCATCATCTCGGCAATATGGTCGTAAGCCGATTGCGCCGGATTGAGTTCATCGAGCTGGTGCTGGGCGAAATAGCCGACGCTGATCTTCTTCGATGCGCGCCGGTGGCCCGAAAGCGGATCAAGCCGTCCGCACAACATCTTCGCCAGCGTCGATTTGCCATTGCCGTTAGCGCCGAGCAGGGCGATACGGTCGTCGCTGTCCAGCCGTAAATTCAGATCACGGAGCACTGGCTTGTCAAAATCATAGCCTGCGGCGACGTTTTCAAGCCTGATCAATGGGTTGCCAAGTTTTGACGGTGGATTGGGAAAGGATAGCGGCAGGACGTCATTCTCGATCTCCGCGGCGATCGGCTTCATCTTGGACAACGCTTTCAGGCGGCTTTGGGCCTGAGTGGCCTTGGACGCCTTGGCGCGAAAACGCTCGACGAATGCCTCCATGTGACGGCGCGCGTCGTCCTGTTTCTTCTTTAGCTTGAGTTGGAGCCGCTGCCGCTCGCGGATCGTGTCCTCGAACGTGTCGTAGCCGCCTGCGTAAAGCGTCAGCTTGCCATTGGTGAGATGTAGAATGGAGGTAACGCTCGTATTCAGTAGTTCGCGGTCATGGCTGACGATCAACACCGTATGCGGATAGGTCGTAAGGAAATTCTGAAGCCAGAGCGTGCCTTCAAGGTCGAGATAGTTGGTCGGCTCGTCGAGCAGCAATATGTCCGGAGCTGTAAATAGAACCGAGGCGAGCGCCACGCGCATCCGCCAGCCGCCAGAATATTCGCTGCACGGGCGTTGCTGCGCATCCTCGTCAAATCCGAGGCCGGCAAGGATCTGGGCGGCGCGGGCTGGTGCGGAATGGGCATCGATGTCGATCAGCCTGAGCTGGATTTCCGAAATGCGTTCAGG
>JAHQVI010000050.1 GCA_019634405.1 Hyphomicrobiales bacterium | reverse complement strand
CTTGGCTTCCGGGTTCTGAAAAAGATCGAACAGATCGTCCGCGAGGAGCAGAACAGGGCAGGGGCGATCGAGGTGCTGATGCCGACGGTACAGCCCGCCGATTTGTGGCGCGAAAGCGGTCGTTATGACGCTTATGGCGCAGAAATGCTTCGGATCACGGACCGGCATGAGCGCGATATGCTCTATGGTCCGACCAATGAAGAGCAGATAACCCAGATTTTCCGTGACAGCGTGAAATCCTACCGCGACCTGCCGCGCAATCTCTATCACATCCAGTGGAAATTCCGCGACGAGGTGCGCCCCCGATTCGGCGTCATGCGCGGACGAGAGTTCCTGATGAAGGACGCCTATTCCTTTGATCTCTCGAAAGAAGATGCGCGGCGTTCTTATTACAAGATGTTCGTCGCCTATCTGCGCACCTATGACCGCATGGGGCTGAAAGCCATTCCGATGAAGGCTGATACGGGGCCGATCGGCGGCGATTTGAGTCATGAATTCATTATTCTGGCCAAGACAGGTGAGAGCGCTGTTTTTTGTGATCGCAGTCTGACCGAAATGGACATCCCGCCGGAAGACACCGATTATGACAGCGACCTGTCGCCGATCATCGAGAAATGGACGAGCCTTTATGCTGCGACCGACGAAATGCATGATGAGGCGCGTTTTGAAAAAGAGGTTCCGGAAAAGAACCGCCTGTCGGCCCGGGGCATCGAAGTCGGTCATATCTTCTATTTCGGCAGCAAATACTCAAAGCCGTTGAAAGCCCAGGTCCAGGGACCCGATGGCGAGCTTATCGCGATTGACGGCGGATCTTACGGAATTGGCGTGTCGCGCCTTGCCGGAGCGATTATCGAGGCCAGCCATGACGAAGCTGGCATCATCTGGCCGGAGGCCGTTGCGCCCTTCACAGTCGGGCTGATTAACCTGAAAGCGGGCGATGCGGTGACGGACGGGGCTTGCGAAGCGCTTTATCAGGGACTGACCGAGGCGGGCGTTGAAACGCTTTATGACGATACTGACGAGCGCGCCGGCGGCAAGTTCAAGACAATGGACCTGATCGGTCTGCCTTGGCAGCTCATTGCCGGGCCGAAGGGGTTGGAGAAGGGGGACGTCGAGCTGAAGAACCGGAAAACCGGCGAGCGCGAGACGGTGAATCTCGATCTTGCCATAAAAACGCTTCAAAAAAGGCTCTCTTTAGCGCCAGCTAAACCGGATAAGGCGAATTAATCGTGGCTGAAGCAGCAACGACGCGTCCTTTTGCGCCTTTCGAGTGGATGATGGCCCGCCGTTATCTGCGTGCGCGCCGCAAGGAAGGCTTCATCTCGGTCATCGCCGGTTTCTCCTTCATCGGGATCATGCTCGGCGTTGCAACGCTGATCATCGTGATGTCCGTCATGAATGGCTTCCGAATCGAGCTGTTCAACAAGATCCTGGGGTTGAACGGCCATATGATCGTGCGGCCGCTGGCGCGAGATTTTACCGATTATGACGCCGTCGCACGGGCCATTTCGCAGGTCGAGAGCGTTAAAAACGCATTGCCGATCGTGGAGGGGCAAGCGCTCATCACCACGAACAATTCGTCCAATGGCGTTTTTGTCCGGGGTGTGAGGGAGGCAGATCTGAAAGCGCTGGATGGCATCTCCTCCAATATCAATTTTGGCTCGCTCGACGGGCTGGATAATAGCGAGTCGATCGTGATCGGCTCGCGTCTGGCCAATGGTCTCGGCGTTACCGTTGGCGACGCCATTACCGTGGTGGCCCCGCGCGGAGCCTCGACGCCTTTCGGCACGGCTCCCCGCGTGAAACGCTATCCGGTCAGGGCGATCTTCGAGCTGGGCATGTCCGAATATGATTCAACGATCGCTTTCATGCCGCTGGAGGAAGCGCAGAAATTCTTCAACATGTCCAAGAGCGTCGATGTCGTCGAAGTGCTGATTGACGATCCTGACAATGTCGAGGCCATAAAGCCGCTTATCACGGCTGCAGCCGGCGAGGAGATGTATATCACCGACTGGCGGCAGCGAAACGCGACCTTTTACAATACGCTTCAGGTCGAGCGGAATGTCATGTTCCTGATCCTCATGCTGATCGTGCTTGTTGCCGGCCTGAACATCATTTCCGGCATGATCATGCTTGTGAAGGATAAGGGCCGCGATATCGGAATATTGAGAACGATGGGAGCAAGCCGCGGCTCCATCATGCGCGTTTTCTTCATCACCGGCGCAAGCATCGGCATAATCGGAACACTTGCCGGTCTGGCGCTGGGCGTGGTCGTATGTCTCAATATCGAGGAAATTCGCCAGTTCATCTCCTGGATAACCAGCACGCGGCTCTTCCCTCCGGAGGTCTATTTTCTGTCTCGCCTGCCTGCCGAAATGGATTCCGGCGAAATTACGACGATCGTCATCATGGCGCTAACAATCTCCGTGCTGGCGACCCTTTACCCGTCATGGCGGGCCGCAAGGCTCGATCCTGTCGAAGCATTGCGATATGAGTGAGCATCGTGGACGCGCAGATTAGACAACCGGTTCTCCGCCTTTCCGGTCTGACCCGCATTTACAAGCAGGGCGACCGCGAACTGCGCGTGCTTGATGGCGCATATGCCGACTTCTATGAGGGCGAGGCCATTGCGCTTGTCGCGCCATCCGGGGCAGGCAAATCCACGCTGCTGCAAGTGGCCGGACTGCTCGATACGCCCGATAGCGGCTCGGTCATCCTGAACGGCCGCGACTGCTCGACGCTCGGCGACAGAGACCGTACGCAGGTCCGCCGCAATGACATCGGCTTCGTCTATCAGTTCCATCACCTGTTGCCGGAGTTTTCCGCGCTCGAAAATGTGGTAATCCCGCAGCGTATTGCCGGGCTCGACGCCAGGGAGGCTAAGAACCGTGCGCTCGAATTGCTGACGCTTTTCGGGCTGTCCGAGCGCACCTCGCACCGTCCTGCCGAGCTGTCGGGCGGCGAGCAGCAGCGCGTTGCAATCGCGCGCGCTGTCGCCAATGCGCCCGCCGTTTTGCTGGCGGACGAGCCGACTGGCAATCTCGACCCGGAAACCGCCGACCGCGTCTTTCTTCAGCTCTTGCAATTCGTACGCAAGGCCGGGCTTGTCGCGCTTATTGCGACCCACAATTATGAACTTGCGGGCCGCATGGATCGCATAGTCAGCCTGCAAAACGGCAAGCTGATCGAGCAAACCGCTGCGCAGATGGCAGACGCCAAAATCGCTGGCTAAGCCGTGTCAGTGACCGGCGGGGCTTGGCGTCGGCGCGGTCACACCCGAGCGGCATAGGCTTTCATTGCGCTCGTCAGATAGCCGGTCAAGCCAGGCTCAAGCCTTTCATACCGCGCTCTGAAATCGGGGTGGGACAGGTAGAGATCGGCAAGGCCTGCATAAGCCTGCAGAGAACATGGCCGCCCCCACATTTCGCCAACCCATGCGCGATGACGCTCAAGGAAAGGCGCCAATTCCCCGGCCTCGGCCGATACGCGTTCACGCAGCTTTTCAGCGAGCGCGCATTCAATGTCAGCCAATTCGGTCATGAGCTGTCGCTGCCGGTCTCCTGACAGGCTCGCCAGAGCCCGCTTGCTGTCCGCGATATGGTCTTTCATCGCATCGCCATGTCGTTCGACCAGCCACTTCTCATAATCCACCTGTCGCTCTAGCGGAAAGCCCTTATACAAGTCGTTCGCATTCATGAGCTGCTCTCCATTCAGCCTGTCGATCGTACGGTCGATCGTCCTGATAAGCTGGCGATAGCGCTCCGCCTTGGCTGCAAGTTTTGCCCGATGTTCCGACAATGCGCGGACATGATCGAAGCCCGGCCGGTCCAGCAGCGCGGCAATCGCGCCAAGCTGCATTCCGAACTCGCGATAAAAGAGGATCTGCTGCAATCGCAGCAACTCCGCCTCGCCATAGTAGCGGTAGCGGTTCTCACCGACATTGGCAGGCTTGAGCAGGCCGATTTCATCATAGTGATGAAGCGTGCGTACCGTGACGCCCGAGATAGTCGCCAGCTGTTTGACTGTCAGCTCTTTGCTCATGCCGAACCTCTACAGGACATGAGAGATAGGCCCTCACCTTGCGTGAGGGTCAAGAGGCAAGAAACGCAAACGCCGTAACCGGCGCAGCGCATGGGCGAACGGCCCCGCAATGGGATCAAACGACCTCGCGGAAGCGCTCAGCAGTCTGTAGATCGACCGATACGAGCTGGCTGACGCCTCTTTCCTGCATGGTGACGCCGAAGAGACGGTCCATCGTCGCCATCGTGATCGGATTGTGGGTAATCACGAGGAAGCGCGTATCGGTCGTCTTTCTCATTTCTTCCAGCATCGCGCAGAACCGATGGACATTGGCGTCATCGAGTGGCGCGTCGACTTCATCGAGCACGCAGATTGGGGATGGGTTCGTCAGGAAGACAGCGAAAATCAGCGCCAGCGCCGTCAAGGCTTTCTCCCCGCCCGAGAGCAGCGTCAGCACCTGCGCCTTCTTGCCAGGCGGGCGGCAAAGCAACTCTAGGCCGGATTCGAGCGGATCGTCGCTTTCGATGAGCTGCAACTCGGCATCGCCGCCCCCGAACAGCACCTTGAACAGCCGCTGGAAATGACCGTTCACGGTATCAAAAGCGTCCATCAGACGCTTGCGTCCTTCCTTGTTGAGATTGGCGATCGCGGTACGCAGCTTGGCAATGGCTTCCTCAAGCTCGGCCCGCTCTTTCTCCATGCCGTCAAATTCCGAGCCGAGCGCTTCGGCTTCTTCTTCAGCGCGCAGATTGACGCCGCCCAGCCGCTCTCGCTCGCCTTTGAGCTTGATGATTTGCTGATCGACGTCTTCTGTTGCCGGAAGTTCTGCCTCCGGGGCAAGTTCAAGCGTTGCCAGCAGTTCACTCGCCGCGCATTCGAAACTGTCGCGAATATGTTGTGCCTGCTCGCCTCGTTTCTCGCGCGCCGCATCCAGGCGGGCCTCAATGCGAGCCCGTTCCTCGCGCGCTTCGCTTAAAGCTTTTTGAGCGTCGCGCAGGGTCCGTTCCTGATCCCTGACCGTATTTTCCGCCTCGGCAAGCCTTGTCGCGGCGCTCCGGCGCGCCTCTTCGGCCTGACTCAGCTCGTTCAGGATTTTCTGGCGGCGCTCCTCGATCTTGACAGGCAGCTCTTTGAGTTCGGCAAGTTCGACACGAACAGCTTCCAGCCTTTGCTGCAGCGTAGCGATTTGCTGACCGGCGTTCTGATCGCGGCTGAACCAGCGCTGGCGCTCGGCTGCGATGGCTTCGAGACGCGTCTGGCGCGCCCGGATTTCACGCTCAACATTATCCGCGCGCGATTTGGCTTCGGCATAGGCATTGCGTTTGGCGGCCGTATCGGCCTGACAGGCCTGCAGCCGCGCTTCCAGATCGGCAATGGGCGCCTGTGACGCCAGCACACTCTCAGCTTCCGCCTGACTTGCCGCGGCTTCTTCGCGCTCGGCGGCAAGACGCCCCTCCGTTTCCATCAGGCTGGTGCGCTTGCTGAAATGTTGCTGGACCGCGCGGTCAGCCGTGCCAAGCTTATCCTTGATGGCGGATAGCTGACCGTTGAGCTGACGCCAGCGGTCACGCAGATTCTTCTCATCCTGCTGGATGCGGTTAACCGCTTCGCTGGCCGCTTCACGCCCGGCTTCGGCTTCCTCGGCGGCAGCCATGAAAACAGCGACCTGTTCTTCAAGCTGGCCAAGACGGTTGCGTTCTTCAAGCCGCTTTGCCGCTGCGCTTGGGGCGTCCCCCGCTGCTATGAAGCCATCCCAGCGCCAGACGTCGCCTTCCTTGCTGACAAGCCGTTGACCGGGTTTCAGCATGGGCTGCAGCGATGCGCCCTGTTCGCGGGAGATAACGCCTATCTGCGAAAGGCGGCGAGACAGCTCCTGAGGCGCCCGAACAAGCGTACCAAGAGGCTGAGCACCAGGGGGCAGGGCAGGGTCGCCCTCGCCGGAGATATAGCTCCAGCGCACCGGGGCGTCAGGGCCGATTCCGGCGTCGAGGTCGTCGGTCAACGCTGCGCCAAGCGCGATTTCATAGCCGGGCGTAACGCTGATATCATCGATAACGGGCCGCCATTTGGCGCTGTCGTCCGGCTTGAGCAATTTGACGAGCGTGGCGACCTCGGTTTCGAGCTGGCGCGATTTCAGCCGGGCCTGGCTGGCGGCCTCGCGCGCCTGTTTCTCGCGGTTGCGCGCTTCGGGTAGGGCAGCTTCAGCTTCGGCGGTCCCCGCCTCGACCTCCGCCAGCTCCGCCGCGGTTTCCTCAGCCTGCTCACGCATGATCTCGATTTCGGCGGCTGCTTCCGGCGCTTCGCCCAGATCCGCAAGCTGCTGTTGGAATTGGGCAACCTGCGCGGTCAGGCGGGTCAGGCGTTGTGAACATTCATTGATCCGGCTTTCCGCCTGGGCGCGCTGGGCCCTGG
>JAHQVI010000049.1 GCA_019634405.1 Hyphomicrobiales bacterium | reverse complement strand
GCGCCAGCCTTCTATTACAACATGACCGCCAATCAGGATGGCGTGTCCAGTTTCGCCGAAGCGCTCGTCACGACGCGTTCACCCGCCGCGACGGAAGCGATCCTGGATCCCCTGCAACGCCACCTTGACGCTTCGATGCCGCAGGCGAGGGTGATCGTGCGCGGCCTGGTGCAGGGGCCGCCCGTACAAGCGCCCGTGGAGATTCGCGTCGTCGGTCCCAGCCTGGAAACGCTACGCGGCATCGGCGAGCAAATCCGCCTGCTGATGCTGGATGTTCCCGGAGTGACGGTTGTCCGCACGCAGCTTGGCGCGGGCTCACCCAAGCTGCGTCTGGATCTCGAGGAGGAAAAGGTCCGGCTCTCCGGTCTTGATCTCGTCACGGTCGCCGGGCAGCTGGAAAGCCAGTTTGAAGGCGTTGAAGGCGGCTCCATCGTTGAAGGCAGCGAGGAGCTGCTGGTCCGGGTTCGCGTCGCCAATAGCGCACGCCGCGATCTGAACGCCATGGACGGGATCGACCTTGCACCGCCGGGCTTTCGCACTCTGGCCAGCGAAGGTTCCTACCCGGGCATTCCCATCGATGCTCTGGGCGCTATCGAACTCGTGCCGGCGGAACCGGCGATCAACAGGCGCAATGGCGAGCGTATCAATACGGTTCAGGCTTTCCTTGAGCGCAATGTCCTCCCGGAGGCGGCTTTGCGCAACGTGCAGCAAAAGCTGGAGGCAAGCGGGCTGGTGCTGCCTGCAGGTTATCGGCTTGAAACGGGCGGTGATTCCGACGCGCGCGATGAGACTTTGCGCAATCTGCTGAGCGCTGTCGGGCTGATCGTCGCCCTCACACTGGCTGCGATCGTTCTGACCTTCGGCTCCTACCGCCTTTCGGCGGTAACGGTGCTGGTTGCTGTGCTCTCGATCGGCCTCAGCTTGCTGTCGCTTGCGGTATTCCGCTATCCATTCGGCATTCAAGCCGTCATCGGCGTGATTGGCTCGATCGGCGTATCGATCAATGCGGCGATAATCATCATGACGGCGCTTCAGAACGATAAGGATGCGCGGGCAGGCGAGCGAACAAGGATCGCCTCCATCGTTACGGATCAGGCTCGCCACGTTGTATCGACGACGGTCACGACCTTTGGCGGGTTTCTGCCGCTCATCCTCGCCGGGGGGGAGTTCTGGCCTCCTTTCGCCATGTCGATAGCAGGCGGCGTTCTGCTTTCAACAGTCGTGTCTTTCTTCTTCGTGCCTCAGGCATTCCTGCTTCTGGCACGCACCGGCACCGTACCTTACAGTACTGAGGAGGCGGTTGCCGCGTAAGCTCGCCGCTCATTCCAATGCGCTCCTTACCTCCTCCGCAGCCTGACGAATTGCCAGCTTCAGCGCTTCCATCCCCGGATAGGTGCTGGCGTCGGCGCGGGTGGTCAGGCCAACCGGCCCGGACGTGTCGGATGTGTCGATATCAAGGGCGACGAGCGTTCCCGCCTCAAGCTCGCGGGAGACAACGCCATGTGAGATGATCCAGATTGCATCCGTCTGGCTTGTGTAGGCGCGCCCGAAACTGGTGGATACGGATTCAATACGGTTGGGCAGAGAAGAAAAACCCAGGGAGATCAGCAACCTGTCGACGCTTGAGCGAATGACGGCGTCCTCATCGGGAATGATCGCGGGATAATCGGCGAGGCGGGAATGCACAGCCGTTTCAGCCTCAAGCAACGGATGCCCCGGCCTGACGACAAAACGAACAGGTTCGGAATAAAGCTGTGTGAACGTCAGATCCGTCATCAGCCCCGTTGCGCCGAGCCTGCCGACAACGAGGTCAAGCGCGTCATTTTTAAGCAACGAAATCAGGTAGGTGTTGGGTCCGCTCACAATTCTGAGAACCGCTTCGTTTTCCTGTTTCTTGAAACGGTTGATGGCTTCCGGCATGATCCGCGCCGCAACGGTCGGCAATGCGCCTATTCGCACGGTCCATGCCGATTTTCGCCTTATGTCGCTTACGCTTTCGACGGCATTTTCAAGTTCGAGCATGGCGATAGAAGCGCGGGACATAAACGCTTCTCCATAGCGCGTCAGGATTGCGCCCTTCCGGCTGCGTTCAACAAGCGGCGCCTCGAGAATGCATTCGAGTTCCTGCAATGTTTTTGTTACGGCGGGCTGACTGATGGCGAGCGCGTCCGCAGCCCTGGCGAGGCTTCGGTTATGGGCGACTTCCAGAAAGCAGCGTATATGTCTGAGCCTGATGCGAGGGTCCAATTTGCATTCCTAGAGGTTAATTGAAACGCATTTTTTATCAATTTACATCACTTATTCGACAGTACAAACTTGCAATAACTAAGAAATTTACTGGCAGATCAGGAGGTCAATTTGCCACCGGGAGAAGGACGCAAGGGCGATGTTACCCGCCGCGAAGTCTTGGGGTCGGATCATGTCGACAAAGCTGCGCGCGCCACGACTGCGTTCGATGCTCCGTTTCAGGAGCTGGTTACCAGCACCGCATGGGAACGGGTGTGGTCCCGTCCCGAGTTGAGCAGGCGCGAGCGCAGCATGCTGACAATTGCACTGCTCGCCGCGCTGGGGCACTGGGAAGAGTTGGCGATGCACATCAAGGCGACTACAAATACTGGCGCTACGCCGGAGGATATACGCGAGACAATGTTGCATGTCGCGATTTATGCGGGCGTACCAGCGGCAAACCAAGCTATCAAGGTTGCGAAAACGGCTTATAACGATATGGGGATAGACGTATGAACCGCGGCACGTGCGATGAAATCTATGGGTGCCAGATGCGTAAATGGGGGGCATTTACGTAGTGGATGGAGAGCAAAGTTTGCTTTGGTGGAACAGCGTTTGATACGTTGACATTTTCCACCAATGACAAGCGATGCTCTCCGTTCTACTTTGCACGTTCGGTATTTACGTTCTTTGAAAACTTTGCTGTTCTGAAAGTCGTGAATTCAATAGTTAAATAAAAGGGAGGACTCCATGCGTATGCTGAAACTATTGGCGGCTGGCGTCGCGGTGATGCTATCGGCAGGAAGCGCAGGCGCTGCCGACGTCACGCTAACCATTCATCATTTTATCGGACCGAAATCCCCGGCCCATACGAAACTTCTGCAACCCTGGGCAGATCGTGTCTCTCAACAATCCGAAGGCCGGATTGCGGTCGAAATCTTCCCGTCCATGTCGATGGGAGGTAAGCCGCCTGAACTCTATCGGCAAGTGAGAGACGGTTTTGCCGATATCGTGTGGACGCTTCCAGGTTATACGCCCGGTGTTTTCCCAAGATCCGAAGTTTTCGAGTTGCCCACCGTGCATCAGGGGTCGGCCAGGGCGACGAACCTTGCGATCCAGAAAATCTGGGACATGATCAAGGATGATTACGCCGATGTGCACCCCATCCTTCTCCATGTCCATGCAGGCAATGCGCTGCATCTGCGTGATAAAAATATCGGCGTAATTGACGATGTGGCGAAGCTAAAGCTGCGCACGCCATCGCGGACGGGCGGCTGGATGATCGAGGCCTGGGGGGCCGAACCTGTCGGCATGCCCGTGCCTGAGCTTCCGCAAGCCCTGTCAAAGGGCACGGTCGACGGCGCGCTCGTTCCGTTCGAAATCATCCCGCCGCTCAAACTTCATGAACTGACGCAATATTCTGTCGAAGGCGAAGATGGCAGCCGTTTCGGGGCAGCGGTGTTCCTGATGGCCATGAACAAGGATCGTTATGAGGCTCTGCCTGACGATCTCAAAGCCATTATTGACGCAAATTCCGGTGCCGCGATTACCGAAGAAATCGGCAACGTATGGGACAGCGTTGAAGAGGTTGGAAAGAAGCTGCAGCGCGATAGCGGCGGCGAAGTCATCAAGCTGTCTGCCGAGGCCAAGGCGGGCTTCGATGAACGCGGCGCGGAGATCGTCGAGCGCTGGATCGAGGAGGTCAACGCCAAGGACATTGACGGCAAGGCGCTTGTGGAGGCGGCTCGCGCAGCCATTGCCGAAAACGGCAAATAATAGCTCGGCCTGTGATGCATTCGAGGCTCCGCGCCGCGCGGGGCCTCGCGACAGGGAAATGACACAGTATGCGGACAGTTCTGGCGGAGTTGGCGACATGGTGGGCGATCGCGGGGGGCGCGCTGCTGCTCGTTATCACCGTTGTGACCAGCGCAAATGTCGGCGCATTCGTGATCAGCGCGCTGGGCATTTACGTCGAGGGGATATCCGGTTATGAAGATTTCGTACGGCTCGTCATAAGCTGTGCGGCGCTGATGTTCTTTCCCTATTGCCAGCTTCGCTACGGGCACATTTCCGTTCGTCTCTTTACAAACGGGTGGCCGGCGGTCCTGACCCGGGCAATCGATCGTCTCTGGCTCGCGCTGACCGTGTGCATCACGCTTTTCCTGACATACTGGATGTTTATCGGTCTGCTGGAAACGCATGCAGACCAGACTTCCACCAGCATTCTCGGCTGGCTGGAATGGCCGTATTACATACCGGGATTAATCTCGCTCATACTCTGGTCGGCGATTGCGGCGATGCAGCTTGTTGAAGGCGCTGCGGAGAGCCCTCATGGAGCGTGAACTGGTTGGTCTTGCCGGTCTTGCCGTCTTTTTCATTCTTCTTGCGATCCGTATGCCAGTCGGCCTCGCCATGATCGTCGTCGGCATTGGCGGGAATTACGCTCTGAGCATTGTTGCGCCATTCCTGCGCTTCGAACCCTATCTCATGAGCTTCAAGACTTTGCTCTGGTCGAATATGGCAAGCTATGACCTGTCGGTCGTGCCGCTATTCATATTGATGGGATTGCTCGCCAGCCACGCAAATCTGAGCCGCGATCTCTTTATGGGCATGAACGCCTTGCTGGGCCGTTTTCGAGGCGGGGTGGCGATGGCGGCGGTTGGAGCCTGTGCCGGATTCGGAGCTGTGTGCGGTTCCTCGCTGGCCACGGCCTCTACGATGGGCAAGGTCGCGCTGCCCGAGCTTGAGCGGCTCAGATACAATCCCAGGCTGGCGACCGGTGCGCTCGCCGCCGGTGGCACGCTGGGTATCCTGATCCCGCCATCCATAGCGCTTGTCATTTACGCGATCATCGTGGAAGCCTCGATCGTCAAGATGTTCCAGGCGGCCATCCTTCCCGGACTGATTGCAGTCGTCTTCTTCGTTGCAGTCATCGCACTGCTTGTTCGCCGCCGTCCTGAACTGGCTCCGCAGGTCTCGACTATGGACCGGGCGGAGCGCAACGCCGCTTACATTCGTATGACCCCGGTATTGTTGATTTTCGGCATGATTATACTGGGGCTCGGACTTGGCCTGTTTACACCGACGCCAGCGGCGGCCATCGGCGTCATGGCGATACTGTTATATGGTTTTTTCCTGCGCTTTTTTGGCAACGGTCTGACATGGCCCAAGCTGCGCGCCTCGCTGCTCGATACCGCCGTCACTGCGGCGATGATCTACTTCATTCTTTTCGGAGCGGAGGTTCTCAAGGGCTTTTTCACCAGAGCGAACCTGCCTGCGGCTCTGGCGGAATGGGCAGGCGCTAGCGGTATGGATCCGTGGATTGTTCTCATCTGCATGCTGATTATCTTGATCGTCCTGGGCTGTTTCATGGAAAGCCTCGCCATGATCCTTGTCGTCGTGCCGTTCTTCTGGCCGACGCTTGTCGATCTCAATGGCGGCGATTTCGTTACCGCGGCAGACGCCGTCTACGGTCTCGGCGCGGAAGACCTCAAGATCTGGTTCGGCATCCTTGCTCTGGTCGTGGTCGAACTGGGGCTGATAACGCCTCCCGTCGGGCTCAATGTCTTTATTATCAGCAGCCTGGCGCGCGAAACCCCGATGGGCGAAACCTTCAGGGGCGTGATGCCGTTCTTCTGGGTAGAGATTTTCCGCGTGTCGCTATTGTTGGCTTTTCCCGTGCTGGCGCTGATGGTGCCGCGAATGTTGGGCTAGCGCGGTTGCGACAAGAGACCTCCTTAAGCATGTGAATAAGGCGAGGATGCAAAAGATGAAAACGCAAGTTGGCATTATCGGTGGCGGGCCATCCGGTTTACTTTTGTCCCAGCTGCTTCATGTTAATGGCATCGACAGCGTCATTCTGGAGAGGCAAAGCCGCGATTACGTCCTTGGCCGCATTCGCGCCGGCGTTCTCGAACACGGGTTTGCACGCCTCATGCGCGAGGCGCAATGCGGTGAGCGGATGGATAGGGAAGGGCAGATCCATGAAGGATTCGAGATTTCCGACAATGGCGCCTTGCTCCATGTCAACCTGAAGGAACTGACAGGCGGCAACACCGTGATCGTGTACGGACAGACGGAAGTTACACGCGACCTTTATGAGGCGCGCGACCGGATGGGCGGTGTGATCATACATGATGCCAGTGACGTCAAACCGCACGGCATCCTCACCGAAACGCCCTATCTCACCTATCGCAAAGGCAGCGAAATCTTGCGTGTCGATTGCGATTTCATTGTCGGCGCTGACGGTTTTCACGGGGTCAGCCGCAAATCCGTTCCGGGCGAGGCGCTACGCGAATTTGAGCGTGTCTATCCGTTCGGATGGTTGGGGATGCTTTCGCGCACGGAGCCGGTTTCACCCGAGCTGATCTACGCCAAGCATGAACGCGGATTCGCCCTGTGCTCTTTGCGCTCGCAGGTGCTGAGCCGCTATTATATTCAGGTGCCGCTTAGCGATACGGTCGATGGGTGGTCGGATGAGGCGTTCTGGGGTGAACTCAAGCGCCGCCTGCCAGCCGAAATCGCCGCGAAACTGATCACCGGGCCATCGATTGAAAAGAGCATCGCGCCATTGCGCAGCTATGTCGCTGAACCGATGCGCTACGGCAATCTGTTCCTTGCAGGAGACGCCGCCCATATCGTGCCGCCAACCGGCGCACGCGGTCTCAACAGCGCCGGATCGGATATCTACTATCTCTTCAACGGGCTCCGTGATTACTACAGGAACGATGACGATCGCGGGCTTGAGGCCTATTCGGAGCGTGCACTCGCGCGGGTGTGGAAGGCGCAGCGTTTCTCATGGTGGATGACAAGCCTGCTGCACACTTTCCCCGATAGCGAGCCATATGCGAAACGTCTTCAGGACACCGAGATGAGCCACCTGTTTTCCTCCCGTAATGCGCTCGCCTCGCTGGCCGAGAACTATGTCGGGCTCGAATACTGAAATCCCCGCCTTTTACACGTCAGGATCAAACCGGCTTCCCATTGAAGGGGGCTGTGTTAAACAGACACATGCCATTTTCCCCAAACCCTCCGGCCTAGGAAACAAGGAAGACAACAGGCACATGCAAAGACATTCCATGCATGACGATGTGGAACGCGTTCTTATCACGCAGGAACAGATACAACTGCGCGTGCAAGAGCTTGGCGCGCAGATCGCCGATGACTATGCGGACGGAGCTCCGCATATGATCACGATCCTGAAAGGCTCGATCCCGTTCATCGCCGATCTGATGCGTGCGGCAGACTGCCCGTTATCGCTCGATGTCATGGCGGTTGCGTCCTATGCGGGACACCAATCTTCCGGTGAAGTACGCGTGACGAAGGATCTGGACGAGTCTATTGAAGGGCGGCATGTGCTGGTGGTTGAGGATATCATCGATACGGGCCTGACGCTGGCCTATGTGATGCGCATTCTTGCCAATCGCGCACCCGCCTCGATCAGGATCGCGACATTTCTGGACAAGCCCTCAAGACGCAAAACGCAGATCAAGGCCGATTATGTGGGCTTTACGATCCCCGACGCCTTTGCCATTGGCTATGGTCTTGACTGGAACCAGCGCTATCGGAACCTGCCTTACATCGGGGCGCTGAAGCGCGAGATTTACGAGCCGACCTGACTTTTGCGCTGTCGCGAACCCTCCCGGAGTTGCTGAGTAAAATCTGCCGCGGCATCGAAATCGCGGTGAACAGCTGTTGACGCTGTGCATTTATTGTTGAATCAGAACTTTTTTGAATAAACAGAAGATGCATCCATGCGCATCGGGATGCCCAATTTTGCCATTCAGGGAGGTCATTTATGCAGCAAGCGCGCAAGCCAGTCTTGCAAGGGAACCGGGTTCGCCTTCGTCCGCTGACGGCCAATGATGCGCAGGCAATGTTCGAGTCTCTTTCCGAGCCGATCTCGATGCGTTTGACCGGCACGCATGGGACGTTCACTTTTGAGGATGTGCTGACCCATTGCAGACTGATCGAAAAGTCCGAAGATCGCTGGGATTACGGCATTGAGGTCGATGGCGATCTGGTCGGAGAGATTGTGCTCAATGGTGTGAGCTGGCCGGACCAGTCGGCGTCCTTGCGCATCGCCGTCTGGACGCCCGGTTGTCGCAACAAGGGCTATGGAAGCGAAGCTGCTGCGCTTTTAATTCGGCATGGCTTTGAAATGCTGGCGCTGAACCGCATTGAGCTGGAGGTCTTTTCGTTCAATCCGCATGCGCAGCACGTTTATGAAAAGCTCGGTTTTCGACATGAAGGCGTGCGGCGCGAGGCCCTGATCTGGGACGGCGAAAAGGTTGATGCGCATGTCATGAGTTTGTTGCGGCGCGAATATCTGGCGGATGCGCGAGACGGCTTTGTCCCGCGATGAACCGCTCATAGCTTCACGGCGTGATTGTCCCAATGTACGGCCTGGTTCGGGTGCGGCCTGCCTTCTGCTTGCGGCGATGTCCCGGCAAGAACCGTTCCGTCACCGCTGGTGAGCAGGAACGCGTTGCTCTCGCCTGAGCATGCGACGCCGGAAATGTCGGCAATTCTGCGTTCGGCCAGCAATTTGCCGGTCGTGATATCAAGAAACAAGACGCGGTTGCCGTGCGATGACGTAACAGCGGCTGTTTCGCCCGATGAATCGACTGCGACGGAGCTGATATAGCCGCGCAGCGAAAAGGACAGCCCTTT
>JAHQVI010000048.1 GCA_019634405.1 Hyphomicrobiales bacterium | reverse complement strand
TGGCGTCGCTGATCGATCTGCAGAAAGATATTGCGGTTTTGACGGAGCGTCAGCACATTCACGAATCGCACGATCGACTCGAGCGGGGCCGACCGATCAGACGTTTCAAGGGAATGGAGTTCCGCCCAGCTTAAACCAATGCCGGAACAGCTGCGGCATCGTCGTCCTGTCTACCGTTTTCATCAGTTCCGGCTCGTCATTTCGGGCCGGAACCCGAGCTTGAGGCTGTCGCTACGCTGCGGTGTTACTGCGGATGAGCGCAATATCGCGAGAGGCTGCCCAGTTCTCGAGATCCCCGCGCTGCAGAGCGACCGCCATCAGGTCCGGGAACTCGTTTGGCGTGCAGGCAAAGACCGGACAACCCAGATCGGCGAAAGCTGAAGCGTGGCGCGGATCGTAGGCTGGTTTGCCGTCGTCGCTCAGCGCCAGAAGGACGATTATGTTGACGCCGCTCGCAGCCATCGCGCCCGCCCGCGCTAGCATTTCTTCGGCATTGCCGCCCTCGAACAGGTCGGAAATCAGAACGAGATGTGTCCGCGAGGGCTCTGTGAGCAGCCTTTCACAATAGGCGAGCGCCTGATTGATGTCGGTGCCGCCGCCGAGCTGAACGCCGAACAGCACCTCGACAGGATCCTGCAGGTCCTCGGTCAGATCAAGAATTGCGGTATCGAAGCAAACGAGCTTTGTGGCGATGGCGGGGATTGAGGCCAGCACGGCGGAAAAGATCGAGGCGTAAACCACCGACGTCGCCATGGACCCTGACTGATCGACACACAGGATCACATCCTCAAGATTGGCGCGCTTTGCCTGTCTGCCATAGCCAACAAGCTTTTCCGGAACCACCGTACCATGCTCCGGTTGCCAGTGCCGCAGATTGGCCGTGATGGTGCGGGGCCAGTCGATATCGGCAAAGCGTGGCCGACTTATCCGCCGCCGCTTGTTCAGTGCGCCGCGCAGCGTCTCCACGGTTGTGTTTTCCAGCTTTTCCATCAGGTCACGGACGACCTTCGCCACGACGCCGCGCGCTGTCTCCTTCGTTGCTTCCGGCATCGCGCCGCGCAGCGAAATCAGATCGGCGACGAGATGGACATCCGCCTCGACGGTTGCAAGAAATTCCGGTTCCAGGAGCATCTGCTTGAGGCCGAGCCGCTCGAAGGCGTCTCGCTGGATCACCTGTACCACATTGGTGGGGAAGAATTCGCGAATATCGCCCAGCCACTTTGCAACGCGCGGCGCTGAACCGGTGAGGCTTCCCTTACCCTTTGCGCTTGCGCCGTTCCCGGCGTGATCATAAAGCGCGCCGAGCGCGTGATCGAGCCGTTGATCGCGCTGGGAGAGCGCATCGGTTTCCGTACCGAGTGCGAGCCGCCAATTGCGCAAACGCTCCCCGTTCAGTTCTTCACTCATGGGCCGGCTCTTTCGTCTCATCAAGGCCGAGAATCGTGAACAGCATCGGCAGCGCTGCCTCGAATCCGGGCGCATCGCGGTTTGCTGCATCGCTCTGCGGTTGCCGTTCCGCCGCCGAAACCGGCTGGCGGACCCTGTCGAGCAGATGCCGCCGTTCGGTCTTGTCGAGACCGGAGAACACCATGCGCAGCATCGGCAGCATGTTGGTAAAAGCCTCTTCCGTCTGGCGCGCCATCCAGCCGTCGAGAATTGCCAGAAGCTGCGCGTCATGCAGTAAAATCTGGCCGCCGCCGGTCAGAAAACCGTCTAGCCATTTCCCGGCTTTGAGCGGCGGATTGGCCGGGGACAGGGCGCGCGAGACGCGCAAAGCGATCACCTCCTGCGGAAGAGCGCTGCGATCGTAGAGCGTGCGCGCGGCGAAGCCTTGAAGAACGGGAGCAACGTCTTCCTCTTCCGTCAGCCGGCTCAATGCGGCGCGCCAGTTTTCCGCAAGCGCTTCATCGCCAAGGAGATCGCTGGCGCGGCCAAACTCGGCGAGTTGGCTCCGCATTTCCTCCGCGGGGGCGTCTTCGAGACGACGGCAGCTATGCATCAGCCCGGCGCAAATTGCCTCGGCCATGCTTAAGACCAGCAGGCGCAGCTCGCTTTCCGGGATTTCGCGCGCTGTGCCATAGCGGAGAATATTGGCCAATGGCGGAACTGACGTAAGCAAGCCGGCAATGTCGTTGGACTGGCTCGACCGCTGTTGCAACAGGCTGATCGCGGAACGGGCGGCCTGGTCGAGCCCGGCAAGCAGACATTGCTCGATCGCTTGGGACAATTCCTGAAGGCTGGCGGCGTCGCGCGCCTTGGCGAAGGCGCAATTGTTCGACGCTTGCTGAAGGGTTGTGCCGTAGATCAGCGCCTCGGCGAGACGCACGGAAAATTCCGGCTCCCAACATAGCATCCAGCGCTCCCGGAACGTGCCGCGGCTGTGGTTCGCCTCCATGATGCGGCCCCACGGAATGCCGAGGATCGTCAGGCGGTGCAGGAGGAGCGATTTGGCAAGCCCGGCCTCGCTTCTGAGATCGACAGCCAACTCCCGGTCCAGCCCCTCCGGCTTCAGTTTGACGCGCTTCTGCTGACGCGCGAGGTCGGCTTGAAGCGGCATTTGCGGCACAGCTTCGTCAATGGTGCCAACTTCGCCGCCAATCACCAGCTGATCTTCGATCAATTGCAACGGAACGGTTTCGCCGCCGCAGAGCGTTGCCAGACAGGCTTCGCGCATTTCGCTCAATCCAGGTACGGACAGAACGCGCATTGACGCCAGCGTTTCCGCCAGCCGCGCCGCCTCGATCACCGAGGCCGTGTCGACCTGCCGCCCGTTTTCGCGAAGCAGCCGGGCAATGCGGGATTGCCAGCCAGCCGTCAGCATGCGGATCGACGGCGCATCTCCGCTGGGCCGGCTGTGCCAGTGTGTCCATAAATGGCGGTACCAGCCCGGCGAAATGACGCCTGCGCCATAACCGGAGATGGCCGCAAGGCGCGTATCCGTCCAGGGCACCCATGTCGCGGTAACCTTCTGCTTTGGCAGCTTGCGTAGCATGGCCCTGTCATCGGCGCGCTTTACCTTGCGGCGCAGCGCCGGAACATGCCACGCGCCGGTAATGATAGCGACCGGTCCTGAGGTTTCCTTGAGCGCATCGGCGATTGCCAGACGCATAAACGCCTCGCGGCGGTCATCCTCCTCGCGCCGGGAGGATGCAAAGGACGGATCGGAATCGCAATGCTCGCGCAGGGCGGTCAACGCTGTTTCAAGCGCGGTGAAAACGCCCGGCCTGTGCGGCGATTGCTCGATCAGCGCGTTCCACCAGGCTTCGCTGTCATCATACCCGGCGAGTTCAGCCAGAACGCCCATCGGATCTCCGCGAACCGGCGTTTCCGGGACAGTGCCGGTGCCCGTCTCCAAGCGATCCTGCGCAGCAGCGTCGCCCGCCTTGTCTTCAGCTTTGCCTTCCAGCGCTTTGTCTTCTTCACGGCCTAATTCAGCCAGGGCAAGCTTGTGCGCGACGGGCAGGTCCATGAAGGCGACCGGCCGCTCGTGCTTCAACGCCCAGCGCATTGCCTGCCATTCCGGCGAATAGTCGGCATAAGGATAGAACGCGGCTAGCGAGGGATCATTGGCGGCATGGATCAGCAGCGCGACGGGCGGCTTCATGTCCTTCGAGGCGGCAAAACGGATCAGCTCATCGCCCTCGGGTGGCCCTTCGATCAGCACGCGCTCCGGCAGCAGCTCGTCTAACGCTGCAACCAGACTTGCTGCCGAACCGGGACCATGATGGCGGACGCCAAAAATATGCAGCCGCTCGTCAGCCACTTAGATCACCTCGCGAATGGCGGCATATAGATCGCCCCAGCCCTTCCGCTCGCGCATGACGGTTTCCAGATATTCCTGC
Source organism: Hyphomicrobiales bacterium (assembly GCA_019634405.1). GTDB lineage: Bacteria > Pseudomonadota > Alphaproteobacteria > Rhizobiales > Rhodomicrobiaceae > JAHQVI01. The sequence goes on along the minus strand of JAHQVI010000048.1, from coordinate 15,449 downwards.
ATGACGACCTGATCCTGCACGGGATCCTTTATGACCGCGCCAGTGATATTGGCCGCAAGGCTCTGCGCATCCATCACGCCGGAGCCGAAATGACCAGCCTCGGCCCATGCGCCGATACTGACCGCAATCGCTTCGGCGGTCGAAAGCGTGCCGGTTGGCGATTTCAGCTTCAGCGACCCGTTCAGCGTCTGCCCGTCACGCAGCTCGCGGAAGATCGTGACGATCCGCGCGATCTCCTTCTCGGCCGGCTCGATCTCGGGAAGCTGAAGCGACGCACTGATTTCGCCGACGCGCTTGACGACGATCGCGGTCTCTTCCTCAAGGCTGTCCGGCAGAGGCAGCACGATCACGTTGAAGCGCCGCTTCAGCGCCGAGGATAGATCGTTGACGCCCTTGTCGCGATTATTCGCCGTTCCGATCAGGTTGAAGCCGCGTGTGGCGTGGATTGCATCGTCAAGTTCCGGGATTGGCAGCATCTTTTCTGACAGAACGGTGATCAGCGTGTCCTGAACGTCAGACCCCATGCGCGTCAATTCCTCAAAGCGGACAATCTTGCCGTCTTCCATCGCGCGCATGAGCGGGGTGGCGACAAGCGCATCGCGGGACGGGCCTTTGGCGAGAAGCTGGGCATAGTTCCAGCCATAGCGGATCTGGTTTTCATCCGTCCCCGCAGTGCACTGAATGATCAGTTGAGACGAGCCGGAGATCGCGGCAGCGAGATGCTCGGAAACCCAGCTCTTGGCGGTACCAGGAACGCCGAGTAGCAGCAGCGCGCGATCCGTTGCAAGTGTTGCAACCGCAGTCTCGATCAGCCGCCGGTTGCCAATATATTTGGGCGTGATGTCCGTGCCGTCTTTCGTCTGGCCGCCCATCAGATAGGTCACGGCAGCCTGCGGCGAGAGCCGCCAGTTGGCGGGACGCTGACGTTCATCCTCGCGTTCAAGCGCTTTCAACTCTTTCGCGAACAGATTCTCGGCGGTCTTCCGCAGCTGGGTTGCGGTCTTCTTTGGCGGCATGAGCTTACTTTCGGCTTTCGGCAGCAGACTGCGCAATTGGGAGAATGGGATCGGTTCGGGTAAGGCTCTGGCGGAACGTGACAACTGCGCGCGCCGTCCCTGCAAGATGGGCTGGAATATCCGCAAAGCTTGCCAGGAATTCATCCAGAATAACGGCGGGTATCAGAAGCGCGGCTTCGGCAAGCGCGTTTGGCATCGCCTTGGGATTCGTGTCCGTGTCTTTGCCAAGGTCGGCGACGTGATTGCGCCAGCCTCTGGACCGGATGAGCGCGTGCGCCATATCTTCGCGAAGCGGTGCGCGCGCATGCTGGTATAGGGAAAGGAACGTAATCCCGTCGGGCAAACTGCCTTGAGTAACAATAGCCGCGAAACGGGCGGTCAGCATCTCGCGGCTATCCTCGGAGATGGATGTGCCGAAGCCGTCATTTACAAACAGCTTGATCGCGGCGCTGTCTGCAAGAAGAGGCAACAGGATTTCGAGCTGTTGGCGATTGTTACGGCTTGCTGCCGTCCCGGCAAAGGCGAGCGCGATCTGAAACTCGCTATCCGGTAGCAAACCAAGAAGATCGTCCTCAGACAGATCAAGCTGTCGGGCAATATCGCCCGGCAGGAGACCAAGCAAGGCCGAGCTGACTGCGCTGGCGTGACGCCCCCGAATATGGCCGGTCAGCTGCTTGGAGTTCAGGACGAGTTTGCGCTTTTGCTGCGGTTTGCGCCCAGTTTTGACCGATAGCGCCGCGACGGCTCTACCGAGGCGCGTCTCATACTCGTTGGTCCCCGTCAAGCGTCCAAGCAGCGTCTGCGCCACAGTCTTGACCGGCTTTGCGCGATCCTGCGCCGCTTTGGCGAGTAGTTCGCAATCGTCGGGCCCAAGGCGGTTGCTCAGCAGGTCCAGAAGCTCTGCGCGCCTGTCCGCCGACATTGTCCCCCAAAGCTCTTCGATCCGGTCGCGCGCTGTGGCGGGATCTGCTTCGCGAAGCTCCCGCAAAAGCATCATGCAGAGGTCAGGCTCCATCCGCTTCAGCTCATCAGCATCAATCCTGTGCAGCGTGTCCGCGTTGGGCAAAGGGGGCAAGACCGCACGGTGCAGACGGGCGTCGGACTGCCGGAGCAGACGACCGAGTTCGGGAAGGTCGAACGGGTGCAGGCGGAGTTCGCGCCGCGCTATCTCATCAAGGCAGGCAGTGAAGAAAGCACCTGCGTCTTGGTTCTTCAGCATCCCCAAAAGCTGTTTGAGCGCTTTGCGCGAGATGCCGGAAAGCATCGGACGAGGATCGTCATGCAGCGGCTGCGCCTCAAGGTTGAGCGTTTCGGAGGCGGGGCTGCCGGGACGCTGAAAGCGGCTGTATTGCCCCGCAAGCGTCAACGCCACAATGGCGGGATGCGGCGAGTCAGCATTGGTGGACAGCATGGCCGAGACGGCCGATGGCAACGTCAGCGGGCGGCGCTTTGTGCCGAGCAGCAGGCTCTGGCCAAGTTGGGGGATATCGCTGGAAGAGGGAACGCGTCGCATCTGCTTATCTGTCATACCATGCGCCAATCGGGGTGTCGGCCGCAAGGAGACAGAACCCCCGGCCATTCCACAATCCAGCAGCTGCGATGTCGGGAAGGCCAATCAGCGGGGCTGCGGCTTCCGGATTTTTCTCCGCCACAGGAAGCGCTGCCCCCATCTCGTCATACAGCCACAATCGTTGATCTTCATCCGCCACAAGTCGGCACTTGCCGATGAGAAGCGGCCATTCCTCCAGCCATGGGTGGCGCGCCAGCCTCGTCTCCCAATCCTGAAGAACATTCTCAACGATCATATCGGGGCTCCACCCCGTGGAATCATCCGGGGCTGACCGAGTGACCATGAGCGCACGCAGCGGCGCTGCCGACCGGTAATAGACTATGTCCGCGCTGAAGCGTTCGCCTGCGAAATAGGGCGGCGCAGATGGACCGTTGGCCACCGGCGTGAAATCAAGCAGCAGCGCGAAATCCGGCTCGCCGCTATCTCGCGAGCCGAGTCTTAGCAGCCATGTTTCCAGCCGCCGCAGGCGGTCTGGCTGAACTTCGGAGCGCGCAGCCACGACCTGCCATTCGGCCGTGACGCGCAACGCGCCCTTATCCTCAAGAAGATCTTCGCGCCGCACCACCCAACCGATCTGACGGCGCACATCCTCCCGCAGCATGTCCGGCAAACGAGGCTGATTCCGATAGGCGGATGAAAGCAGTGCGATTGCGGACAGCCGCTCGGTCGCATAGGCGCTACGCATGACTTGCGGTATGGCGAAGAGCCGGGATCCCAGATCATCGACCATAGCGGCAAGACCGGGCGCCTTGGCATCGACCAGCCGCGCCGCCATGGCCCGGCAAGCTTGCGTCGCATTTACCGGGAAATTGGCAAGCCCTTCATTGAGCTGATCGATAATCCAGCGATCCAGCTCGTCAAGTCCGTTCATGATGGAGGCTTCGCGTTCCTCGCGTAGCCTTAAGCGCTGGGCTTCGGCCCGTGCGGCCGCCTTGGGATCAACCGGTTTGACAACGTGGCTTTCAATCTCCGCCCGTGCGAAAGACGCCGTGGACGCCGCGGTCTTTTTGTTGGGGCGGGAATTTGCAGATCCTGTTTTCTTGGGCCGCCGCCGGGACAGCCAGTCGTTAACCCAATCCGGCGTTTCAGCGGTTTCGAAGCGCTCCCGTTCGTCGCAGGCCAGACGGAGCAAGGCCAGCACATGCTTGCAGGGAAATTTGCGGCTGGGACAGGTACATTTGTTTCCCAGGTCGCCCAAATCGGCCATGACGCGATAGGGCGTCGCTCCGGAGCCCTGGCACTCTCCCCAGATCAGGCTTTCATCGGCATTGCCAGCAAGGAGCGGCCATTTGGCGGGCTTGACCAGTTTGTTGGACGCGGTTAGCGCTGACTGGTCGGGCGCAAGAGCCGCAATTTTCTCCGACGTAAGGCTAAGTTCCATGCCGCAATCCAAAAAAAAACACCCTCGCGACAAGATCGTCGAACCGGGAACCGCCAAGCGCTGAAATGAACCCTCTTGGGACACAGGATTGAGGCGGTCCTATGTCCGGATCATGTCGTTTGCTCCTGCGCAATAATTTTATACCAAGTCCTTGTGAAGCTGACTCATTTTGGCGATTCACGGGGACTTGGCACGATCGCTTTTCGGCAGCATCAGAAAGCTTTTGAGGTGCGGCGCTTACGCCGTTTTGTTCCTACAGCCTGTTAGCCGGACACAGCCGTGGCGCTCTGTATCTATGTTCAGGCATCGGGTTCACCCGAAAACCGGCGCCGCTCTTGCTGTGCGAGATCGCGATTGGCCGGACAGCTCTCTCAAGGGTCAAATTTCCGCCGTTGCCCGGCGCAGAGGAGCGAGAGGTTTGCCGATATTACTATTTGGTTTTGGGGGAGCTGGGCGCTTCGTCTGCGCTAAGGCGATTCTCTATGCGTTGGAGGCGAACAGCGCCCGGTTTTCAGCGTTGTACAGTGCCGTTCTGCAAAGGCGTGGTCCGCCTTGCATTGGTGCATGATCATACGGAGGGATTTGCAGGAGGGTTGGCTAGCAACCAACATCCTTGTCTGATCCGGCTGGACAAACGTGATTCGGTTTCAGTCGGATGTCGTAGCGCGTAATGTCATTAACAATGCAATAAAAGCTCCAGTCAGAAGTCCAATTATTCCGCCAGACAAAGCACCCAGCGGCATTTCAGCACTATTGATGGTTGTATAGGATGCGATAGCGGAGATAATTGCACCCAATAAAATCCGGACAGGGAAATTGACTACCATTGGCGGTTCGATATCCAAGTCTTTCGTTCGGGCGAGTGATTTAGCAATTATAATCCGCAATGGGCTTGCGACAAACATAGGTAAAAAGCCGCATAATGTTCCAACGATCCAGCCATTGAATGACAAACTTACAAGAACAGCGCCAATAATGGCCCCAAGTATGAGGCATGTGCCCATAATTCCAAGATATACAGGTGCCACGGAAAATGGTGCGGTTTTCATGAGTTTTTCTCCAGCCGATCTTGTTTATACTTTCACGGATAGATGGCAATAATATGTGACATGACGCATATTTTCCATGTCATCATCAAGCTCCCTCATCGTCCTTCCTTTCCTGGCTCGTGCTTGGCTTGGTCATTGCACTTCGGACAAGGATGACCGCTGTCAACGGCGGACTTATTTCCGGCCAGCGCGGCGGAGCAACAGTGGGCCATTTGTGTCGGTGATGCTTGAAGCATAAATCCCCTTTCGCGAAGGGAGATTTATGCGTTTCGGCGGCCTTGATAGTGTCCTTGCCCCAAATCGCAACCCGACAATTTGCAAGGATTTCGACAAGGCACTCACCGCGGCGTGTATCGCTCAGCGCTCGATATTCGTAGTTACATCACGATGACGACGCCCAGCCAGAGCGCGGCCACCGAGCGTGTTACAAGTGCGGTCGATGGTTCTGCCAGCTCGGAACTACGCCAGACCGCCAAAAACAGAAAAATGTTCCAGGGAAGCAGCATGAAAAATATGGCCAGTGCTATTGCGGCAGGCGCGTTAGCAGCATGAAGTATGATCGCCAGGAGTGCAGCCGGGATATTGATTGCGGTTCCGCCACAGAGCATGTCACGCCAGAATGTAATCATAAGAGGCGTTTCGCCATGCCATCGGGATCGAAAGAACCCCGTGAATTTGGCTGGCAGAAATGACTTGCCGGAAACCGGTTTCGCAACTCCTGGCGTTGGCGAAGGCCCCTGAATCATGGAAAAAGTCCATATGAAATAGCGCGATTGGCGCACACATTATTGTATTTCCAGTAAAAAGCCATCCGATTTTGAAGTGGCATGAGCTGTTGCGCGCCGAAGATCTCGAATGATCTGTCATGCGCAGGATAGAGAAAGGCGATTGACCGGCGCATTCTGCAGCATTGGCCTTGGCGGGCCAGAAATTCGTGAACAAATAGTTGCCGTGACACCATATGTCCTGGGGCGCATTACCGACAACCAGCCTTTTACCGGCGATCTGTCGCCTGCCATGGGCGTGATGCTGGCGCGTGGTCCGAAATCTGACAGGCGGTTGCTTCAGCTTTTGTTCTGCTTACGCCCTGGGGGAGGAGGAGCGTCCGCTTCCTGTGAGGATTTAACGGGCGTTGGCGCCACGTTAATGCGATTATTTGCGTTTATGATTTTCAAAGCGGACACTCTTGCATGTTAGGATGTTGCCACGGCAGGACGAAGAGACGAGCATTCTGATCCAATGTCTTATCGAAATGACACAAGGGCGGGGCACTCGCCCGCAATCATAACGCTGATCATTTCGGCGGCGGTCTTGTTGGCGTCTTTCGCGGCGATGGCCAATGAACCGGCAAAGCATCTTGCTCCATCCGAGACGGAAACGCGTTTCCTTGACCGGCTGATGAAGGCGGAGTCAGGCGGCAGGCTCAATGCGAAAAACCCAAGATCCTCTGCTCTGGGACCGTTTCAGTTTATCGAAAGCACTTTCTACGAAGTCGTCACAAGGCACTTGCCGAAGGTTGCTGAAGACAAGTCCTACGTTGAGATACAGAAATTGCGAACAGATCTGGCCGTTTCACGGAGCGCCGCTCTCGCCTATACGCGCCAGAACGCCGCTTTTCTCGATAAGCGCGGCATTAAGCCGGAGGCGGGTTTTCTGCGTCTTGCGTTTCTTGTCGGCCCACATGGCGCTGCGAAGGTGATTTCGGCGGAACCGGACACGCTTCTATCGGAATTGCTGAGCAGCAGTGCTTTGGCGGCCAATCCATTCATGAAGAACATGAATGCGAAACAGCTGATCAATCGGGCCAAGCGGGAGGCAGACGGTCTGAAGCCGCTACCTGTCGTCGCTCTAAATCCCGCATCGGCAAGTCATCCCAAGATCAAGGTTCGGTGTAACCTAAAGCTGGCCAGTTGTCGCAAATGGCTTTTTCTCGCCAAAAAACGGTTGGCTCGTCAGTAACGGATGTTTGTTCGGCTTGCGTTACGCGCTCTCGGCGATTTCCAGCGCTGAGATCAGAAGGCTTGATTTCGGGTGTCTCTGGACTGGTTGACGTGGCTTTTCATACGTCCGAATGTTAGGCGCGCCTTCCGGCGGTTTCGCCGTATATATAATTGGCGTTAGAATTGTTGCTGACATCTGCGTTCTCCTTCCACTCCATCTGAAATAATAGTCGCTGTCAGAAGGCAAAAGGTTCAGACCGGTTCAATTTTTGCTGCGTCATATCAACTTCATGTGTGATGAATGTCATCATTCCGCTCGCCGCGCTGGCGCAAATCTTCAAAATTCTGCGGTGTTATTTGAAGCAGCGTGCCGCTTACCGCCGGGCAGATGCCGGGTCACGAAATTGGAGCATCAACGTCTGAAGCTGCGCGACGATCTCAAGAAAGAACCCGAAGGAGAATTGGAAAACGGGAGAAACGGCCAGCTTCGTAGGTGTAACCGATATCCGCGCAACGCCCGAGAAGCCGGGAAGATTGGATTCGCCCGGCTTGATGCGGTTCGGGTCGTCGGTTCGGGCGTGGTAAGAAATATCAATCATGGCCTTGCATGGGACCGGATGGACCAGTCGCTGCAAGGCTTTGAGAGAAGCGCCGGTCGGCCGGACGCCCGCAGCTTGGCGGATGAGCGGTCATAGCCGAACCGTCTGCGGAGGCGTTAGCCGGCCCTGTCTCACGCCCTCGATGCACGCCATTCCTGGAAACGTTTTTCCTTGCCCGCGGCGTCGAAATCCTCGAATTCAGCCCATTCGCGTGCGAGCGTTTCGCGCTCTTCAAGCAGGCATTTCTCCGCCTCCAGATTGGCCAGATGCTCCTGCTCCTGCTCCTCCATCACATGAAGCAAGCTGCGTTGCCGGGCCGCCAGAGCGCAGCTGCGCATCAGACGCTCTTGTTCGTCAGGGATAAGCCGTTCCAGCAGCAAATCCTTTTCTTCCGGCGTGGGCGCGCGCAGGGTCTCCGGCACCGATTGCCAGACGAGCGTGTTGCAGGTTTCGACATAGCGCTGCAAATCTCTTTCCGCCTGTTGACGGGCGCTGGAAAATGCGCTCGGCGTCCGCAAGAGCAGACGAACGGTCCGGATCTGCTCATCGACAATGTCGCCGCTCACTGATTCATCGCTGACAAGGCTCGCATCGAAAGGATCGACGATTTCAGGCTCCGCCTGCAATTGGGCAAGATAGTGTTCGTACGCTTCTTCAATCTGGGCGATGAGCATGCGTTGCCTGACCGCGAGGCGCGCCTCATTCATGAGCTTGTCGCGATCTTCGGAGCTCAGGCGTGCCAGCAGTTCGGCCTTTTCTTCGGCCGTGGGCGCGCGCAAATCGGCAGGGACCGACCGCCACGCAATACGGTTGCATACGCTGATCAACCGCCGCATCTCGTTTTGAGCGTGAAGACGGGCGTTGGCGAACGCGTTCGGCATCCGCATCAGCCGCTCGATCTCCTGGCGTTGTTCGGCCAGAACGTCATCGCTGACGGGCTCTTCTGAAATCAGGGTTGCATCAAATTCACTACTCACGTCAGGCTCCCTTGCTGCCTCTGTCACACGGCCGGATTGTATACCAACAACAATTCCTTAGCAGCTTTTTGCAGGAAGCCAACGGCCGGTTTGATCGGGCCATATTTTGTTGATTATTACTCCAGCGACTCAGCAAAGTGACAGGCAACCGAATGTTCCCCATCAAGTGGACGAAGTTGCGGCCTTGTCGCGGCGCATTCATGTCGGGAAAAGGGACAGCGTGTGCGGAAGACGCAGCCGGATGGCGGATTGAGCGGCGAGGGAACATCGCCTTTCAGCTTAATACGCTCGCGCTCCCGCGCCAGTTTCGGGTTCGGAACAGGAGCCGCGGACAGAAGCGCGCGCGTATAGGGATGCATCGGATTGGTAAAAAGCTGACCTTTCGGCGCGATTTCCATCACGCGCCCCAGATAGAGCACCAGCACATGGTCGGCAATATGCCTGACCACGGAGAGGTCATGGCTGATGAAAAGCATCGTTAGCGCAAACTGCTGCTTCAGCCCGATCAGCAGGTTGATGATCTGCGCCTGGATCGAAACGTCCAGAGCCGAGACCGGTTCGTCGCAGACAAGCAGGTCCGGACGGCTTACGAGCGCGCGGGCGATGCCGATACGTTGGGCCTGACCGCCGGAAAATTCGTGCGGATAGCGATTGAACATCTCCGGGGTCAGCCCGACTGTCGTCATGATCGCGCGGACCTTTTCGCTTCGTTCCGCCTTGGACAGTTGCTTTTCAAAAATCGTTAGCGGTTCGGCGATGATCTGGCCTACGGTCATACGTGGATCGAGCGAGGCGATCGGATCTTGAAAAATGATCTGCATTTCGCGGCGCTGCATGCGCAGGGCTTCACTATCCAGTGCGCCGAGGTTTTTTTGCGCCAGGCGAACGTCTCCGCCGGACGGCTCTAGCAGGCGGAGAATGCACCGGCCCAGCGTCGACTTGCCGCTCCCGGACTCGCCGACAATGGCCAGCGTCTTCCCCCTGTCCACATTGAATGAGACATCGGAAAGCGCGCTGATAGTCTGCATACCGCCAAAGAGCGATCCGGGAATGAAGAATTCCTTTGAGAGGTTGGAGACTTCAAGTAGCGCCTTGTCTTTTTTCATTACAATTTCCGCGCTCATGCGATTTCTTTCAACTCCCTTGCGCGGAAGCAGGCGGTATGGTGGCCGCTCTCAAGCGTCTCCAACGCCGGCGGCGACGCCGCGCAACGGTCGATCGCGGCAGAGCAACGGGGCATGAAGGCGCAACCGGCAGGCAGGCGCTGCAAGTTGGGTGGCTGTCCGGGAATAGCGTAAAGGCTCGCCTCATCCATATCCGCCCGCGGCGTTGATTGCAGCAAGGCGCGCGTATAGGGATGGCGCGGATTTTCGAACAGCTCATCGCATGCGGCTTGCTCAACAATTCGTCCCGCATACATCACTGCGATCCTGTCGGCGAGCGCCGCGACGACGCCGAGATCATGCGTGATCAGGATGAGCGCCATACCGAATTCCCGCTTCAGATCGGCGAAAAGCTCCAGAATCTGCGCTTGTATCGTGACGTCGAGCGCCGTTGTCGGTTCGTCGGCGATCAGCACTTTCGGCCCGCACAGAAGCGCCATGGCGATCATGGCCCGCTGGCGCATGCCGCCCGATAATTGGTGGGGGTACATGGTCATGCGCTTTTCCGGATCCGGGATGCCGACGCGGGCGAGCATTTCGATGGTGCGGGCTCTGGCTTGGCTCGCGCTCATTTTCCTATGAGCGCACAGCGTTTCGGTTAACTGGCGCGACAGGCGAAGCACGGGATTGAAGGCCGTCATCGGGTCCTGAAACACCATGGAAATATCGCGTCCGCGATATTGGTCCAGCTCATGGCGCTTCATTGCCAGAAGATCCTTGCCATCGAGGAACGCGCGGCCCCTTGTATGCCCGTTCCGCGTCAGCAGCCCCATGGTTGCTAAAAAGCTTTGACTCTTGCCGGAACCCGATTCCCCGACGATCGCCAAAGTTTCGCCGGGAGCGACATCGACCGTCAGGCCGCTGACGGCGGACACCTCTCCCTCCGGCGTATCGAAGCTTACAGTCAGATCCTGAATTGACAGGGCAGGGCGTTCGGCCATCGGTTAGCGGTCCTTGGGATCGAAGGCGTCGCGCAGTCCGTCGCCAATGAACGAGAGCGACAGGAGAAAAAGCACGAGGAACAGCGCCGGGAAAAACAGCAGCCACGGCATGACTTCCATGACGTCGGCCCCTTCCGATATCAGCGTTCCGAGCGAGGTCAGCGGTTCCTGAACGCCGAAGCCGAGATAGGACAGGAAGCTTTCCGTTATGATGATTTCCGGCACGGTGAGCGTTGCGTAAATGATGACCGGGCCAATCAGATTGGGCGTAATGTGGCGCGTGATGATCCTTGCTGTTGTCTGACCGGCGGCGCGCGCCGCCTCGATGAATTCACGCTCACGCAGCGAAAGCGTCTGACCCCGGACGATGCGCGCCATTGTAAGCCATTCGACCGCGCCAATGCCGATGAATAGCAGGATGACATTGCGGCCGAAAATGACCATCAGCAAGATGACGAACAGAATATAGGGCAGGGCGTACATGATATCGACGAAGCGCATCATGACCGCATCAAGCCGCCCGCCAATATACCCCGCCGTTGCGCCATAAAGCACGCCGATAATGACGGAGACGGCGGTCGCGATCACGGCGACCAGAAGCGAGATGCGCGTGCCGAACAGCGTGCGGGCGAGCACATCGCGGCCATTCTGATCGGTGCCGAAATAATGCCCGCTCTCGATGCTGGGCGGCGCGCGGAAAGCGGCCCAGTCCGGCGTTTCGTGATCATAAGGGAGAATGAAGGGGCCAAACAGCGCCAGCAATATGAGCGCTCCCAGAACCCAGAGCGAGACGAAAGCGGCCCGGTTGCGCAGGAGGCGGCGCCAGGCGTCGGCGGTCAGGCTGCGTCCAGCGACGGCGTCCCCCTTTTCGAAGGCCGCGGCCAGAGCTTTACGTTTTTCTGTCGAAAAGATCATCGCACGCGCACCTTCGGATCAAGATAGGCATAGGCCAGATCAACCAGCAGATTGAGTATGACGATTACCACCATGTAGAAAATCACCGTGCCGAGCACCATGCCGTAATCCCGGCTGAGCGCGGCGTTGATGAAATAGCGTCCGATACCGGGCAGGCCGAAAATCGTTTCCACCACGAGCGAGCCTGTCAGCAGGTATCCGGCGGCCGGGCCGAGATAGGACAGGACCGGCAGCAGCGCCGGCTTGATCGCATGTCTGAGGACAACGAGCTTTTCGCCAATGCCCTTGGATCGCGCCGTGCGGATGTAGTTGGCACTCATGGTTTCGATCAGCGAGCCGCGCATCAGCCGGGATATGCGCGCAATATGTGTAAGCGAGAGCACAATGACCGGCAGCGTCAGATAGGCGATGGAGCCATCGCCCCAGCCGCCGACCGGCAGCCATTCGAGCTGGACGCCGAATACAAGCTGGAGGATCGGCGCCATGAGGAAACTGGGAATGATCAGCCCCGTCATCACTGTCGCCGAGGTGACGTAATCGGCGCTCCGGTTCTGATAAAGGCCGGAGATGATGCCGGAGGCGACGCCGAAGAGGATGGCGAGGATGAATGCGGAGCCCCCCAGGATCAGCGTATAGGGCAGGCCGAGCGCGATCAGTTCGGCCACGGTGAAATCCTCCGTCGTAAAGGAGGGGCCGAGATCGCCCCGCACAACCGAGCCAATATAGCGAAAATACTGCTCGATCAGCGGCTTATCCAGATGATAATGCGCCTGCAGATTGGCCAGTACGTTTTCCGGAAGCGAGCGCTCTTCATCGAAGGGTCCGCCGGGCGCCAGCCGCAGAATGAAAAAGCAGATGGTCAGTGCGATGAAGAGCACCGGGATGGTGGACAGTAATCGGCGGATGGCGAAGCCGAGCATTTTCGGGCGGTTCCCCTGCTGCAAATACAACCATCCCCTTCGAAGCGCTTAAGGCCTGAAGGGGATGATCCGTTTTGGCGTCTACTCGGACTTCGACATCCAGCGTGTGCGATGTATATCGAAGGTGTTGCTGTTGAAGCCGCTGATTTTCGGAGATACGACATTGCGCGAGAGATAGTAGTAGATCGGCGCGGCAGCCGAATCATCGATCGCAACCTTCTCGGCCTTGTAAAGCAACTCGGCGCGGGCTTTCAGGTCCTGCGTTGTTTTCGCCTCGGCCAGCAGAGCGTCAAACTCCTCACTCTTCCAGCGACCGTAATTGTCGCCAATGTCGGATCTGAGAAGTTGCAGCAAGTTAACCGGATCATTGTAATCGGCGAGCCAGCCAGCACGTGCAATTTCGAGCTGCCCTTTTTTCAGCTCTGCATAATGCACCTTCGTTTCAGCGTTGAAGAGCGTGATGTTTACGCCGAGAACCTTCCACATGGCTGAAATCGCAACGGCGATACGCTTGTGATTTTCATTGGTGTTATAACGCAGCTGGATCTCAAGCGGCTTGTCCGGACCATACCCTGCCTCGGCAATCAGTTCTTTTGCTTTCTCCACCTTTGCGGAATAGTCCAGATCGGCCCATTCAGCGTTGTAAGGGGTGTCAACATAGTTGTTCATGCCGGGCGGCACCCATGAATAGGCGGCTGGCTCTCCGGTGCCAAGGATCTGCGGACCGATGACCTCTCTGTTGATCGCCATGGACAGAGCCTGACGTATCCGCGCGTCGTCAAGCGGCGGCTTGGACGAATTCATGACGTAGTAGTAGAGTCCTGCAAATGGGGCGACACGCGCCTCACCAGGATGGTTTTCCTGAAGCCACTGATATTGATCGCTGGGAAACTCGGTCAGGATATCGAATTCGCCGGCACGATAGCGCTTAAGCGCAGCGCTTGCGTCTTCCAGAACGTAGAAGACGACATTGTCGATCTTCAGATTGTCGAAGTCATAATATTCCGGGTTCTTCTCGGTTTTGACGTGGCTGCCCGGCACCCATTCGATTGCCTTGTAGGGGCCGTTGGTTACGATATTCTCGATCTTGATCCAGTCAGCGCCCTTGTCTTCAACCACATGTTTGGGAACGGGATAGGCGGTATAATGCGTCAGCGCGCCAAGGAAATATGGCGTGGGCGATTCCAGTGTAATCTTGAGCGTCGTCTCATCGACCGCTTCGACGCCGAGCTGTGTCAGATCCTTGACTTCACCGGAATTGATCGGCTCTGCATTCTTGATCGGATATTGGAGATAGGCGTAGCTTGAGGCTGTCGCCGGGTCCATGATGCGGCGGAAGGCGAATACGAAATCATCCGCGGTTACAGGCGCGCCGTCCGACCACTTGATCCCGTCGCGCAGATGGAATGTATAGGTTAATCCGTCATCGGATATTTCCCAGCTTTTCGCCTGTCCGGGAACGGGTTTGGCGTCGACGTCTTCGGTCAAAAGCCCTTCGAACATATCGCCGACGATACGGTTTTCCCAATCGCCGGAAACCTTGTGGGGATCGAGCGAGGCCGGATCGCTCTCATTATGGACATGCAAGGTCACGGCTTGCGCATTGAGCGCGCCGGAAAGCGTGAATGCGGCAACCGCAAATGCTGACAGCAGAAATTTTTTCATGACTGCATACCACCTTTCAATTGTATCGACTGAAGACATTCAGGGCAGTTTAGGTAGGCTACACTTACGGCAATGTGTCTTGCAAGATAAACGCCAAGAAGCGAACAGACCGCCAGATCTTTAACCGGACAGATGTGAGGCGCTCTGTCTCATTGTTTGAGGATTGGATTTATCCGAAAGCCGGTATCTACTGTTCGGTCCGACACAGTAGCTATAGATTGGCGTCATGGAAAGCATTTCGGGCGCGTGTTGCGGCCGTCCCGATGCGCCGCGATAAGCGAGCGGTGTTGGTCGCTTGCCAAGGCGGTCACGGGAGCATTTTGTCAATGCAAGATGCAGCGCGAACGTCGTGCATTCATGCAAGAATTGGCGTGCAGTCGAAATTGCCCGCCTGTTGGATCGGCAGGAGTTAGGGAGATAGTCTTATATAATCAGTATGCAGCCCTTTTGTGTTGAATTTGGGGGCTGCATGCACTCTGGTGGGTATAGGGCAGAAGCGCAGGGCAGGGCAGGCACGGCCTATTTTTTCACCCACACTTCGACCCTGCGGTTTTTCGCGCGTCCCTTTTCGCTATTGTTGCAGTCAACAGGCATCAGCTCGCCATAGCCCTTGAGGACCAGCCGCGACGCATCAAATCCGGCTCCCCGCTCCGTCAGCGCGGCGCGAACCGCATCAGCGCGGGCGAGAGAGATTGCGCGGTTCATGTCGAAAGTGCCCGAGGAGTCGGCGAAGCCGAGAAGCAGCACGTTTTGCACTTCATTCCGGTGTCGCTGAAGATAGCGCGCCAGACGCTGAGCATCCTGCAGAGCCTTTTGCTCAAGATCGCCGGAATTTTTCTCGAAACGGAATGTTACCGAAAGGCGTTGCGCTCCGGACAGAGTGACGGCAAGATCCTGCATCAGCGCGGCGTTGAAATCTTCCGGAGCCGCCGTAAGCGCCTGGGCGAGCCGTTCGCCCTGGTCGGACATTGCGAGCATTTCAATGTCCTGATTGATGAAGCCGGCATCGGTAATGACCGGTTGGGCGGTGTCCGAGAGCGCGTAGTCAAGCAGCCCCCGGGCGTGCTCGGAGCTTAACCTATTTGTTGTATAGTAATAGAGTCTGCGGGCGAGCGCATATTCTTCTGTCTTCACGGCAAATTCTGTTGGTCTTGAGACAATGCCGCAATTCGTGCCGATAATAAGCGGCTTGGCGTTGCGGATATAGGCGAAACCTATGAAGCCGATGCCGTTGGGGTCGCGGGTGACGCTGTCTGACAGCTCGACCGAGGAGGCATAGCGCTTGGCGCTGACCGCTATTGGCAACTCGAACG